>DASYPC010000108.1:0-8569 GCA_036007105.1 Burkholderiales bacterium
AACACTTCCTCGCGATTGAGGCAGATCTTCACCGGGCGGCCGAGCACCAGCGCCGCCTTCGCGACGACGATCTCGTGATTGCAGATGTCGGTCTTGCCGCCGAAGCCGCCGCCGTTCGGGCAGGCAATCACTCGAACATGTGCAGCCGGTATCCGCAAGACGCGCGCGAGTGCCCGGTGCACGTAATGCGGCACCTGCGTCGAGGACCAGAGCGTGAGCTTGCCTTCGCCGTCCATCGCGCCGACCGCGGCGTGCTGCTCGATCGGCAGGTGCGTGTTGCCTTCGAAGAAGAACACGTCCTCGAACACATGATCCGAGCGCGCGAGCGCCTCTTCGACGTCGCCGAACGAGTAGGCCTGCAGGCGGTGGATGTTGCCCTGCTCGCCGTAGTCATGAATGCGCGGCTCGGGCGTGGCGAGCGCCTCTTCGGGCGAAGCGATCGTCGCGAGAAGCTTGTAGCGGACTTCGATCAGGTCGAGCGCCTCGCTCGCCGTCTGCTCGTCCTTTGCGACCACGGCGGCGACCGGGTCGCCGACGTATCGAACGGTGCGAGGCGCGAGCGCGTGCTCGTCCTGCGTGACCGGCAGGATGCCGAACGGGATCGGGAAATCCTTCCCGGTGAGGACGAGGTGAACACCGGCATGCGCCTCGGCCCGGCTCACGTCGATCGACTCGATCAGCGCGTGCGCATGCGGCGAGCGCAACAGCCGGCAATGCAGCATGCGCGGCAGGACGATGTCGTCGGCGAAGCGTGTCTGCCCCGTCACCTTGGCTCGCCCATCGACGCGCCTGCGCGCGTGGCCGAGGACTTCGAGCTTGCGCTTGCCGCTCACCGCCGCTCCGCGCGCAGCTCGTGCGCGGCTCGCTCGATCGAATCGACGATCTGCTGGTAGCCGGTGCAGCGGCACAGAACCCCGGCGATCGCTTCCTTGATCCGCTCGCGGCTCGGCTCGGGCTCCGCCTCGAGCAGCGCCTTCGCGGTCATCAGCAGCCCCGGCGTGCAGTAGCCGCACTGCGCGCCGCCCAGGTCGGCGAACGCCGCCTGCAGCGGATGCAGCGCGGCGCCGCGCGCGAGCCCTTCCACCGTGTCGATCGCCCTGCCCTCACATTCGAGCGCGAGCGTCAGGCAGGAGAGCACCGGCTCGCCGTCGACCAGCACGGCGCACGCGCCGCATTCACCGAGCTCGCAGCCGTGCTTGGTTCCCGTCAGCGCGAGCTCTTCGCGCAGCACCTCGAGCAGCGTCTTGTACGGCGCGAACGAAACCTCGGTCTCTTCGCCGTTGACGCGCATCTTCAGATGGGCTGCGGGTTGCGCGCGGCGGACGACGGTCACGCTCATTGTTTGGACCCCAAACAAATTGGACTGGCGCCACTGTACCCCTCGCGCCGCGCCCGCGCAAAGGGTCTGCCTTGATCTGGATCAGGCCGCGCCGCAGATGCGCGGCAGGATTTCGCTGATCGAACCCGCCAGCACCGCGTCGGCAATGTCGTCGAACGGCGTCTGCTGCGCATTCAGGATCACCACGCGGGCGCCCGCGGATTTGGCGGCGGGGAGCGCGCCGGCGACCGGATACACCTGCAGGCTCGTGCCGACCGCGAGGAACAGATCGGCCTGCGCCGCCACGCGCAGCGCGCGGTCGATCACCTCCGGCACCAGCGCCTGGCCGAACGAGATCGTGGCGCTCTTCAGGATCCCGCCACAGAGCTTGCAGGGCGGGTCTTCCTCGCCGGCGCGCACGCGCTCGAGCGTCTCCTGCATCGGGCCGCGCCAGCCGCAGCTCATGCAGACCGCCTTGCGCATCGTGCCGTGGGCCTCGATCACCCGCTCCGCCGAATTACCCGCGAGCTGGTGCAGCTCGTCGATGTTCTGCGTGATGAGCGCATGCAGCTTGCCCCTGCGCTCGAGCGCCACCAGCGCACGATGGCCCGCGTTCGGCTGCGCCGACCAGGCGGTGTGATCGAGACGGCTCTGCCAGGAGAGCCTGCGCACCTCGGGGTCGGTCATGTAGTAGCGGATGTCGGAGAGCTTCTCGGCTTTCGGGTTGCGGGTCCAGACGCCCTGCGGGCCGCGAAAATCCGGGATCCCCGAATCGGTCGAGATTCCCGCGCCGCTCAAGACGACGATGCGCTGTGCGCCGTCGATCCAGCCCTTCACTGTGTCGAGGGTCGCCTTCATGCGGGACGGCGTGCGATCAGCCGCCGCGCGTCCTCGGGTCTTTGCGCCTTCAGGTAGGCGGCGGCGAGCGTTTTCTCCACCAGGTCGCGCTGCGCGCGGCTGCCGCCGATTCGCACCGTCTCGGGCAGCGCCCGCTCGAGCCAGCGGATCGCTTCGTTCCAGTCCTCTTTCACGTACGCACTGAATCCTTCGGCCAGCGCCGGTACCACGCGGCCTGGCGCGAGCTTCCCGGCCTCGAGCCGGGCGTTCATCTCGCCCACCAGCTTTTCCAGCGCGGCGAAATCTCCGCTCGCGACGCAGGCGATCGCCGTGTGCACATCGGCAAACGGCACGCCGACCTTCGGAAAGCACGCAAGCGCATAGTCGCGTGCTTCGCGCCACAACTCTGGATTTCGAGGCTCGCCGGCCAGCTCGGCGCGCCACAGAAACGAGGCGGAGTCGGAGACTGCGTTGAGCGGCGGGCCCCACGAGCCGCCCGGATGCGCGCCTGCGCGATACGCCTGCCATGCGCGCTCCCGCGCGCCCACTGCGAGCGCAAAGAGCGCCACGTGCCAGGAGAGATGGCAGTGCATCAATCCCTCTTTCGGGTACCCGGGCATCCAATCTTCCAGGTAGTCAAAGCCTTCCTTCCACTCACCCAGCTCATACAACACGTGTACCTTCACATGCGCACCGTGAGGGCTTCGCGGATTCGCCGCCATGCTGCGCTCGATCAGCGGCTGCGCCTCGTCGAGCCTGCCGCTCTCGCACGCGGCGAACGCGAGCATCGAGTCGAACCACCAGTCGGCGTCGTAGTGCGGCGCGAGCGAGCTCAGCAGCTCGTACATCTCCGCCTCGCGCTCCTGCCGGCCGCTGAAGCCGATCAGGCCGAAGACGCCGGTCGCGGGCGCGAGCACCATCGCGTCGCGCGGATGCTCGACAAGATGTGCACGCGTCGCGGCGAGCGAATCCGGGACCTTGCCTTCGACCGCAAGCGCGATCGCGTTGACGTGGCTGCGCTCGCGCGGCGTGGCGGCCTGGGCAAGCGCCCGAGCGCGCGCCGCCGCCTCGCGGGCGGCGGCAACGTCCGCCTTCAGGAACCGGGCGCGTGCCAGCCCCACGTACGCGAGGGAAAAATTCGGGTCCGCGTCGAGCGCGCACCCGAAATGGCCCTCCACGCCCGCAGCCGCCGACAGCAGCGAGTCGACGCCGGCGACGTACGCGTCGCGGGCATCGCGCGACGCGGTCGAAAGCGCAAGTCCGTAGCGGTCCGTGAGCATCTTCAGCGCTTCGCGTGCTCCATCGCCCACTGCACGATGCGCTCCCTTTCGCGCGCCCTGACGGCCGCCTTGAGGCGGATCCAGTCGGCGACCTTCTCCGCCTGGTACAGCGCGCCGGCATCGAGGTGCGCCTTGGTCAACTGCATCAATTCATCGGCGCGTGCGGCGTCGGCAAACGGGGCAGCGGTTTCGGGGAGCACGTGCACGCGTCCCCTCGGCGAAGCCTTGGCGTATACGGCAGCGAGATTGGCGCGCACGAACTGCCATGCGGGCTCCGGGTTCTCGCTCTCCTGTGCGACGTGATTGAGGTTCCAGACGGCTTCGCCGGGCGGCAGCTCGTCGGTGAGCAGCAGCTCCATCCAGCGACGCTGCAACTTCGGCTCGGCGACGTGGCGCAGCGCCGACTGCGCCTGCCATTTCGATTCGACGTCGGTCGCGCCGCGCATCATCGCGAGCAGCGCATCGAACACGGCCTGATCGGCGTGCCGGCCCACGACATTCAGCACCGCCGGCCGGATCGCTGGATCGATGGCTTTCGACTCCCGCGCCGCGAAGCGCGCTCGCGCCTCGCGCACGATCTTCTCGTCCCCGGATTTTCCCAGCGCGTCGATCAGCGAGCGGCGCCACGCCGGCGTGTCCGCGCTCTCCCCCGGGATTGCGTCCCAGCCCGCCTTGCCGAACGGCCTGGCGAGAACCGCTGCGGCGTACCGGTCGAATGCAGCGCGGTCGGCAGGTGCATCGAGCAGCTCGCGCAGGAACCGCAGCGAGTCGATCACCTGGTCCCAGACGCTCCGGTCGGTCTCTTCACCCAGCCGCTCGACGAGGCGTAGATAGCGCGTGACGTCGGCTCGTCCGGCCTGGACCAGCGCAAAGCTGTCCGAGAGCAGCCGCAGGCGCTCCGACGCGTCGAGCCTGCCGAGCGTGCTGACGAGCTGTGCGAAGCTCGCATCGTCGTAAAGCACCCGGTAGTAGCCGACCTTGACCGCGCGAACCGGTCCGCAGCGCGCCAGGCTCACTTCCGCCGGCGCTGCGCCGAGCAGAACCGGGCGCGAATCGACGCCTGCTGCGGCCAGCGTCACCGGCACCTGCCACGACAAGGGCGCCGCCTGCGGATCGTTCAGCGTGAAGCGTTCCTGGGTAAGCGTCACGACCGAGCGGCCGCCGTCACAGCGCTGCGCAACCTTCACCAGCGGAAAACCGGGCTGCTCGGTCCATTGCGCGGCGAACGCTTTGACGTCTCGACCCGAGGCTTCCGACAAGTGGTGCCACAAGTCCGCCGTGGTCGTGTTCGAGAAGCGGTGCGCGCGCATGTAGCGGCGCACACCCTCCCGGAACGCGTTCTCGCCGAGATGGCCCTCGAGCATGTTGATGAACGCTTCGCCTTTGTTGTAGGTGATGGCGTCGAAAACGTCCATCGCGCGGCTGTCCTGCTCGACCGGCGTCTGCACCGGATGCGTGGTCTTGCGCGCGTCCTCGAGCATGGCCTCTTCCACCCAAGGCGCCTTGCGTAGTCCCGCGCGCCACTGCGGATAAAACTTCTCCGCGGTCTTGGTCGCCATCCAGGAAGCGAACGCCTCGTTCAGCCACAGGTTGTCCCACCACGCCATCGTGACGAGATTGCCGAACCACTGGTGCGCGATCTCGTGCGCAATCAGCCCGTAGATGCTCTGCTGCAATCGCAGCGAGGTCGCGGCGGGGTCGAGCACGAGCCGCGATTCGATGTAGAGGATCGCACCCCAGTTCTCCATCGCGCCGCCAAAACCGCCGGGCACGGCGATCTGGTCGAGCTTCGGCAAAGGGTAGCGCTCGCCGAAATAGTCGTTGAAATAGCGGACGATCTGCTTGGTCGCCTGCATCGCGAAGTCCGCCTGCGCCGCCTTGCCTTTCACCGTATAGATGCCGAGCTTGATTCCGTCCACTTCGTCCTGCAGCGAGTCCATCTCGCCGATGAAGAGGGCGACCAGATAAGTGGGCATCGAGACCGACCGGCCGAATGCGACTTCCTTTCTGCCGCCGGGCAGCGGCGAGACTTTCAGCACCGGCATGTTGGAGACGGCGGTCAGGCCCGCGTCGATCTCGACCGCGATGTCGAACGTGGCCCGGAACGCCGGCTCGTCCCACGAGGGGAACATCTTGCGCGCATGCACCGGCTCGAAATGCGTTGCGAGCCATTTCTTGTCTACGAGCCGGCCGTCTTCGCGCACCCTGTACGGCACCTGGAAGAAACCCTGGGAATGCTTGCCGATCGGGCCGGTGTAATCGATGCGCAGCCGGGAGCGTCCTGCCTGGATCGTGCCGCCGGCGGGCGGTGTCAGCGTCACGGTTTCGTTCCTGGCGTCGACGCCTGCGCTCAGCGCCGTCTCCACGCGTCCGGTGATCAGCACTGCGGAGCGGAACGTGAGGTTCGCTGCGTTCAGCGTGAGCGCCTTCACCGGCTTTGCCACATCGATGTCGATCTCGATCCGGCCTTCGAAACGATCTTGCGCAGGATCCGGCACCATCCGCAGCGCGTAATGGACGGGCACCACCTCCTTCGGCAGTTTGCCGGGTGTGGAATGGAACGAAAACCGCGGCTCGGCGTGCGCTGCCCCCGCACCGAGCAGCGCCAGGGCCAGCAATCCGTTTGCGAAGCGTTGCGCGAGCATTTCCCCCCCTCTGAAATGATAGTCTTGCACAGGAGCCTGCACATGAAAATCGCATCCCTGCGTAGTTTTGCTTTCGTCGCCCTTTTTGGAGCCCTCATGAGCGCGCAAGCGGCCTGTCCCGGATTGCTCGACCAGAAGATGGAGACCCTGACGGGGAACGACACCTCGCTTTGCAAGTACTCCGGCAGCGTATTGCTGATCGTGAATACGGCCAGCCGCTGCGGCTACACGCCGCAGTACGACGGGTTGGAGAAGCTCTACCGGCGCTACAAGGACAAGGGGCTCGTCGTTCTCGGCTTTCCCTCGAACGACTTCGGCGCGCAGGAGCCGGGCTCAGCCCGGGAGATCGCGAAATTCTGCGAGCAGAACTACGGCGTGAGCTTTCCGATGTTCGCCAAGACGAGCGTCACGGCGGGCGCCGCGAACCCGTTCTACGAAAAGCTCGCCACCGCGAGTGGCAGCCGCCCGCGGTGGAATTTTCACAAGTATCTCGTCGACCGGCGCGGTGCGAAGGTCATTGCCTTCGACACCAAGGTGACGCCGCAGGATCCGAAGTTCGTCGCGGAAATCGAGCGGCTGCTCGCCGACCGCTAGCCGCTGCCGGCGTTCACGCCGGCAGTGCGCCGCTAGTCGCGATTGCGATGGCCTTTGGCCCAGCCTTTGCCTTTGCCGTGACCGGGTGCCCAGTATCCGGGCTCGTGGCGCCAGTGCGCTCCGCTCGGCACCCAGCGGTCGGCCACCCAGGAGTACCCGGGGCGTTCGACCACATAACGTCCGCGGATCCAGACGTGGCGGTCGCCATTCCATCCCCAGTAGCCCGGCGCCCAGACATATCCGGCCCGCGGAGCGGGAATGACCTCAACGACCGGTGCGGGCGGCGGGACGCCGACTTGCACCACTACATCCACCCGGGCGAACGCAGCAGGCGTTGCCGCGATGCCGGTCGCGAAGCACAGTCCAAGGAGCGTGTTCTTCAGTTTCATTTGGTACCTCCAGCCTGCAAAAACTGGGTTATGGCCGATCAGGGATAACGATCCCTGTAGCGATAATACCCGTACGGCCGGTAGGCATAACCACCGCCACCGTAATAGCCATAGGAGTGGTACCCAGGTTCGTATACGGGCACGGCGATGCACCCGGACAGTCCCAGTGCTACGAGCAATGCGGCTGCAAGCATTTTCATGAGGGATTCCTTTCGTTGGGCCGGTACCATTAGAACGCGGCCCCCGCAGTGCAAGCCACGCTAATTTGTTACAAGAGGTTTCGCGCGCAAGGCGTTGGGCAATCACGACACGGACATCGCAGGAGACCAAACGGTGACCACCCCCTCCATCTCAATCGCCGATCTGCACGTCAATCGCCTCGGATTCGGCGCCATGCGCCTGTGCGGCCCGCAAGTCTGGGGCCCGCCGAAGGATCGCGCCGCGGCGCTTAACGTAGCGAAGCGCGCCTACGAACTTGGTTACAACTTCTTCGACACGGCGGACAGCTACGGCCCGCATATCGACGAGCAGTTGATCGCCGAGGCATTGCATCCGTATCCGAAGGGCCTGGTGATCGCGACCAAAGGCGGGCTCTTGCGACCGAGTCCTCCGCAATGGGTATCGGACGCGCGCCCCGAGCACCTGCGCAAGGCGCTCGAGGGCAGCCTCAAGCGACTCAGGCTCGAGCGCATCGATCTGTACCAATTGCACGCGCCGGATTCCAAGGTGCCGTTCGCGGATTCGGTCGGGACGCTTGCGGAGCTGCAGCGCGCGGGCAAGATCCGCCACATCGGCATCTCCAACGTCACGGTGCGACAACTCGAGGAAGCGCGCCGCATCTGCCCGATCGTCTCGGTGCAGAACCGCTACAGCATCGAGGATCGCAGCGCCGAGGGTGTGCTCAAGGCCTGCGAAAAGGCCGGAATCGCGTTCCTGCCGTGGTATCCACTCGGCGCGGGCGCTGCCCTGCGTTCGGCGCGGGTCAAGAAGATCGCTGCGAAGCTGGGTGCAACGCCGGCGCAGATCGCACTCGCCTGGCTGCTCGCAAGATCGCCCGTGATGCTGCCGATTCCGGGCACCGCGTCGATCGCGCACGTCGAGGAGAACTTCGCAGCGGCGAAGCTCCAGCTCTCTGCAGGCGACCTCGCCACATTGAACTGATAGACTCGAACTCACAGTCGGGGTGCGCGGAATGAGGCGCGTGGCATCGAAGTCTTCGGCCGGCAAACGCAAGCGCACGAAGCGCGTGCGCGCCGCTGTGCCCGCTGCGGCCGCGCTCCAGGCAGGCCTCGATCGCCTGCCGATCGGCTTCGCGCTCTTCGATACGAAATCACGCCTCGTCGCCTGGAACGCAGCGCTCGCTTCAATCTGCGGCTACCCCCAGTCTTTTCTCGCCCAAGGAACCCGCATCGAAACCTTCCTGCGCTTCAACGCCGAGCGCGGAGACTACGGGCACGGCAAGCCTGCGGCACTCATTCGCGAGCGCCTCAAGCTGCTGAGCGGGCG
>DASYPC010000109.1:0-1862 GCA_036007105.1 Burkholderiales bacterium
CCGCGGGCCTGACGATCGCGCCCCGCGCCAACCACTGCGTCTTCCTCGGCCCGCCGGGAACGGGCAAGACCACCGTCGCGCGGCTTCTCGGCCGGCTCTTCAAGTCGCTCGGCCTGCTGGCGCGCGGCGAAGTCGTCGAGGTCGATCGCAGCGGCCTGGTAGCCGGCTATATCGGCCAGACCGCGATCAAGACCGCGCAGGCCGTCGACGCGGCGCTCGACGGCGTGCTGCTGGTCGACGAGGCGTACGCGCTGTTCAACCCCTCGGCGAACGACTTCGGCCACGAGGCAGTCGCGACACTGCTCAAGCGCATGGAAGACGACCGTGCGCGCCTCGTCGTGGTGTTTGCCGGCTACGACGAGCCGATGCTGCGCATGCTGGAAATGAATCCCGGCCTGAAGAGCAGAGTCAACACGATGCTGCACTTCCGGACGTACGGCGCGAGCGAGCTGACGTCGATCTTCTCGGCGCACGCCGAGAAGGCCGGCTACCAACCGACGGAAGCGGCGATGCAAAAGGTGCGCGAGATCTGCGCGCTGATGAAAGGCTCCGAGGATCCGGCGACGTTCGGCAACGCGCGCGAGATCCGCAACCTGTTCGAGGACACGATGGCGCAGCAGGCGGCGCGCCTCGTCGCCCAGGCGGCAAAAGGGAAGGCGCCAACGCCCGCCGAGCTGCAGCGCCTCGAGCCGGGCGATATCTATTGGGACAACCTCGGCGACGAGTCGCTGCGCGACACGCTGAGCGGAGAATCGCTGCGCACCGTGGCCGTCCATGAAATGGGGCACGCGCTGGTCGGCCATCTCGTCGACGGCCCGCCGCCCGTCCTCGTCACGACGATTCCTTCCGCGCATGCGCTCGGCCGCACTTTCTTTGCGGAGGAGCCGAACCCGGTATTCACGCGCGCCCAGCTGCTCGGGCGCGCGGCGCGCGCGCTGGCGGGCCGGGCCGCAGAAGAAGTGGTGTTCGGCGTGCTGACCTCGGGCGCTGTGCAGGATCTGGAGGTCGCCGAGCGCATTGCGCTGGAGCTGCTTCGCACCGGGATGTCCGAGAAGACGACTCATGCGGCGCTCGAGGAGTACGCCGCAACCACGGAGGATCGATTCGGCAGCACGTGGCGCAGCGAGCGCTCGCGCAAGGAGGTCGGCGAGCTGTTGCAGGAGGCCTATGCGCTCGCGATCAAGATCGTGCGCGAGCAGGAGCGCGCGCTGCGCCTTGCGTCCGAGCGCCTGGTCGAGCGCCGCACGCTGAGCAGGGACGAGCTCGGCATCCTGCTCGGCCCCCGCACCATCGCAGGCGCGCCAACGTCGTCGTGACGGGAGAATGAGATGACGTCGCCCAAGGTGAAGACGTTCGAGCAGACGATTCTTCTGCCGGCGCTGGACGAAGTCTGCAAGGCGCCCGCGCTGCTACGCGAATACGTCGCCGAACCCGTGAAGCACAGGCCGAGCGTCGACGCGAACGCCGAGGAGCTGCTCGAGTCTCTCGCCGGCGCGATGCGCCGCCCCGCGGGCCCGTCCCTCGTGCTGACCAACCGCACTATCCCGCCGGACGTGTCGCGGCTCGCGGGCCGCTACGTAATGACGGTGTTCTACGATGGCGAGGGCGACGAAGTCTGCGCGTCGCCGGCGGTCCTCTTCTGGATGCGATTCAACAACAAGCTGCACGTCTTCAACCATCGCTACGACAACGCAATCGCGCGCCACCGTATCGAGGAGATCACGCGGCCGCACGTGCTGAATCACGTGCTTCGCAGCTTCGACTTTTACAAGCTTTACGCTTTTTCGGCGGAGCCGTTCCCCGGTTACCGGTAAGGGGAGCGGGTCAGGGTCTTTCGGATCGCGCGAAGCTTATACTATCGC
>DASYPC010000110.1:0-8335 GCA_036007105.1 Burkholderiales bacterium
CAGCCTGAATATCGGATCCGACGGTGACGTTGCCGACTTTCGTTCCGAGCGCTGCGCTTCCGGCCGCGTCGAGCGCCGCTCCCAGCGTGAGCGAGCCGTCCGCCTGCACCGCTTCGATCAGCGCGCGGCCCATCTTGCCGCCGGCCCCCGTAATCGCCACTTTCATCGCACCGCCCTCAGTCCGCGGGCTTGGGCGCCTCGGCCACCGGCTTCGGCGGTTCTGCAACCGATTGCGGCGCCTGCGGCTTCGGTTCGGGTTGTGCCGCCGCCGGCTCTTTCGGCGCCGGGGCTTCGCTCTGCGGCTCGGCGGCGACGACATCGCCCTGCACTCGCGCCAGCTTGCCGTTTTCGAAGAAGACCGCGATCTTGCGGCCCTCGCGCGCGCCGCGCCGGGGATCCCTGTAGTAGACGTAGTCCCAACGGTCGGCGTGGAAGATGTCGGCGACGAGCGGCGTGCCGAGCACGTAGCGCACCTGCTCCTTGGTCATCCCGACCTTGAGCTGCGACACCATCTCCTGCGAGAGGTAGTTGCCCTGCTGGATGTCCATCCGGTAGGGCTTGATGACTTCGAGCGGCGAGCACCCGGCGAGCAGTGCAGAGCCCACGGAAATCAGCGCAAAAAGCAGACGTTGCACGGGAAAATGATTCTCGCGAAGAGGAAAGCCGCTATGATACCGCCAAGCGCACTCTCTCCTCGCACTCCCTCCCCTCTCATCATCCGCGATGAGCCCGACGCAAAGCCTCAAGGAAAGCGGTCTGAAGGCGACGCTGCCGCGCCGCAAGATCCTCGAGTTGTTCGAGACCAGCAAGGTCCGGCACCTTTCCGCCGAAGATGTCTATCGCAAGCTGATCGCCGAGGGAATCGACATCGGTCTCGCCACCGTGTATCGCGTGCTCACGCAATTCGAGCAGGCGGGGCTGCTTGCACGCCAGCACTTCGAGACCGGCAAGGCGGTGTTCGAGCTGAGCCAGGGCGGCCACCACGATCATCTGGTGTGCCTGCAGTGCGGCCGCGTCGAGGAATTCTACGACGCCGAGATCGAGCGCCGGCAGAGCACGGTCGCAAACGAGCGCGGTTTCGAGCTGCACGGCCATTCGCTCGCGCTGTACGCCGATTGCATCAAGACCGATTGCCCGCACCGGCCCGGCCGGCGCCCACCACATTCCTGAGCGTCAGGCCTTACCGAGCATTTCCGCGGCGTGCTTGCGCGTTGTCGCCGTAATTTCCGCGCCGCCCAGCATGCGCGCGAGCTCTTCGATCCGCGCGGCGCGATCGAGGCGGCTTACCTGCGTCGACAGGCGGCCGCGGCCCGTGCTCCGGGTGACCGACCACTGCTCGTCGGCTTGCGCCGCCACTTGCGGGAGATGCGTGACGCACAGCACCTGCCGGTCGCGGCCGATGCGCTGCAGTGCGCGCCCGACGGTCTCGGCTACCGCCCCGCCGATCCCCGCGTCCACTTCGTCGAAGACGAGGGTCCCGACCGGCGAGCTCTTGCTCGCCACGAGATGGATCGCGAGGCTCAGCCGCGACAGCTCGCCGCCCGAGGCGACCTGCGCAAGCGGCCGCAGCGGCAGGCTCGGGTGCGCCGATACCTCGAGCTCGACGGCTTCGAGTCCACTCGCAGTCGGCGTCTCGAGCGGCTTGAGCGCGACCGACAATCGCCCGCCCTTCATCGCCAGCGCTTGCATCTGCGCGGTGACCACGCGCGAAAACACCTGCGCAGCGCCGGCGCGCTTTGCCGAGAGCTTCTGCGCAGCAGCCTGATACGCGCCGCGCGCCGCCTCGACTTCGCGCTTGAGCGCATCGGGACTCGCGGCGAGGTCGAGCTCGGCGAGCCGCTCGCTCGATTCCGCCGCCAGCCGCGGCAGATCCTCCGGCCGCACGCGATATTTGCGCGCCGCTGCGTGCAACGCATCGAGCCGCTGCTCCGTCGCGCGCACCGCCGCGGGATCGAGCTCCACTCGCGAGGCGTACTGGCGCAGCTCGCGCGCCGCCTCGCCGGCCTGCGCTGCGGCGGAAGCCAGCAGCTCGACGACCGGCTTGAGGCCCTCATCGTGCTCCGAGAGCGCCCGCAGCCGGCTTGCGACCGCCGCCAGTTGCGGCAAGCTCGCCCCTTCGGCCTCGGCAAGCGCCTCGAGCGAGGATTGCGCCCCCGCGAGCAAAGCCGACCCATGGGCAAGACGGCGCTGCGCCGTCGACAGGTCGTCCCACTCCCCCGCGCGCACCCCGAGCTTGCGCAGCTCCGCGACCTTTTCCTCGAGCTCCGCACGTTCCGCCGCGCGCAGCGCAAACCGCTGCTCGGCTTCGCGCGCCAGCGCTTCGAGCCGCTGCCAGGCGCGCCACGCGGCGCCGCAGCCGTCGCGTAGCGCCTCGGCGCCGGCATACGCATCGAGCAGCTCTCTCTGGCCGGCGGCGCGCAGCAGCGACTGGTGCGCGTGCTGCCCGTGTATGTCGACCAGCCACTCGCCGGCCTCGCGCAGTTGCGCGAGCGTCGCCGCGCGGCCGTTGATGAACGAGCGCGAGCGTCCCTCGCGGTCGATCGCACGGCGCAGGATGACGATCCCGTCGTCGCCCTCCAGGCCCTGCTCGGCGAGCCATGCGGCGAGCGATCCGTTCGCGCCGATCTCGAATTCCGCGGAAAGCTCCGCGCGTTCTGCGCCTTCGCGCACGACCGCAGAGACGCTGCGGCCGCCGACCAGCAGCTCGATCGCATCGACGAGGATCGATTTGCCCGCGCCGGTCTCGCCGCTCAGCACGCTGAAGCCTGCGCCGGTCTCCAGGTCGTTGCGCTCCGCGATCACGAAGTCGCGGATGGCGAGAGCGCGCAGCATCAGTCTTCGGTCCGCGCCTCCACCGTCTCGCTCCAGCGCATCTTCTCGCGCAGCATCATGAAATAGCTGTAGCCGGGCGGGTGCACGAAGCGGATCGCGTCGGCGGAGCGGCGCAGCACCAGCCGGTCGCCCTGCTGCAGATCGGTGAGCGCGAAGCCGTCGAAGTGCGCGCGCGCATCGAGCGCGTTCAGCAGCACGATCTCGATCACGCACTTTTCGCTCACGCTCACCGGGCGGGCCGAGAGCACGTGCGGGTTGAGCGGCACCAGCGCGAACGCCGCCACCGCAGGATGCAGGATCGGTCCCTGCGCAGACAGCGCGTACGCGGTCGAGCCGGTCGGAGTCGCAACGATCATGCCGTCGGCGCGCAGGCGATACACGTACTCGTCGTCGATCCGCACCTCGAACTCGATCAGGCGTCCCTGCGAGCCCTTGCCGACCACCGCCTCGTTGAGGCTCAGCGTGCGCAGGACCGGCGCTTCGGCCCCGGTGTCGGGATCGCGGCGCAGGATCTCGGCGTCCATCAGCGAGCGCTCCTCGATCGAATAGCGCCCGTCGAGGATCGCGCCGACCGATTCGCGCATGTCGGCGAGCGCGATGTCGGTCATGAAGCCGAGCCGGCCCTGGTTGATGCCCGCCAGCGGCGTCCGGTGCCGCGCGAGGTTGCGTGCCGCCGCCAGCATCGTGCCGTCTCCGCCGACGACGATCGCAAGGTCCGCGGTGCGGCCGATCTCGGCGAACTCCGCGCTCGTGCCGCCGTCGCCGACGCTCTGCGCGGTCTCGCGCTCGACCAGCACCTCGCAGCCCCGGCTCTGCAGGAATTCGCGCAACGCCTTGAGCGAGGAAGCGATCTCGGTCGTCCGCTTGCCGATCAGGGCGACGCGACGGAATGCCGGCTGCATCGGCGCATTGTAGCCGCGTGTAGAATGCAACGCATGCTCGACAAGCGTGCGCAATTGCTGCTCAAGACTCTGATTGAGCGGTACATTGAGGACGGCGAACCGGTCGGTTCGCGCACCCTTTCGCGGTACTCCAGCCTCGACCTTTCGCCGGCAACGATCCGCAACGTGATGTCGGATCTCGAAGAGATGGGCTTCATCGCGAGCCCGCACACGTCTGCCGGCCGCATTCCGACGCCGCAAGGGTATCGCTTCTTCGTCGACACGCTGCTGGTAGTGAAGGAGCTTGCGTCGCGCGAGCTGAACCAGCTCGAAGATCAGCTGCATCCCGACAATCCGCAGCGGGTCATTCACGCCGCGTCACAGCTGCTTTCGGAGTTGTCACGCTTTGCCGGCATCGTCATGACGCCGCGCCGGCGCGAGCCGACCTTTCGCCAGATCGAGTTCCTGCGCCTGTCGGAAAAACGGGTGCTGCTGATCGTCGTCACGCCGCAGGGCGATGTGCAGAACCGCATCCTCGTCACCGAGCGGGATTTCAGCCCGGCCGAGCTGGTCTCCGCCGCCAACTACATCAACCAGCACTACTCGGGGCAGAGCTTCGAGGGCGTGCGCCAGCGCCTGCACCAGGAGTTGCGCGAGCTGCGCCAGGACATGATCCAGCTGATGACCGCAGCGGTCGAGGTCGGCAGCCAGGCGGTGTCCGAAGGCAGCGAGCCTTACGTGATCACGGGCGAGCGCAACCTGCTCTCGGTGCGGGACCTGTCGCAGGACATGTCGCGGCTGCGCCAGTTGTTCGAGTTGTTCGAGCAAAAGACGCAGCTCGCGCAGATCCTCGACCTGTCGCTGCGCGGAGAAGGCGTGCAGGTGTTCATCGGCGGCGAATCCGGCGTGTCGGCGCCCGACGAGGTAAGCGTGGTGACCGCGCCGTACTCGGTCAACGGGACGGTAGTCGGCACCGTGGGCGTCATCGGCCCGACGCGCATGGCCTATGACCGCGTCGTGCCGATCGTCGACGTCACCGCGAAGCTCCTTTCCAGCGCGCTGTCCAAGCAGTAGGTGGGCAGCGGCGTCCTGCTGGTCAATCTCGGCACGCCTGCCGCGCCGACGACGCAGGCGGTGCGAAGCTACCTCGCCGAGTTCCTGTCCGATCCGCGGGTCGTCGACCTGCCGCGAATCGTGTGGCTGCCGATCCTGCACGGCCTCGTGCTACGCGGGCGGCCAAAACGCTCGGCGAAGAAATATGCATTGATCTGGACGCCCGAAGGCTCGCCCCTTGCAGTGCATACCTCGCGCCAGGCGCAGCTGCTGCGCGAGGCCATGCCCGGGATACCGGTGGAACACGCGATGCGATATGGCGAGCCGTCAATCGCCGCCGCGCTCAAGAGACTTCCTGCGAATCCGGTCGTGCTACCGCTCTATCCGCAGTACTCGCGCGCGACGACCGAAAGCGTGCGCGACCGGCTGCCGCACGGCACGCGAATGATCGAAAGCTTCCACGACGATCGCAGATACATCGGCGCGCTGGCCCAATCGGTGCAACGACACTGGGAATCGCATGGGCGCGCCGAAATGTTCATCATGAGCTTCCATGGATTGCCGAAAAGATCAGTGGAGCGTGGCGATCCGTACGAGAAGCAATGCCGCGAGACCGCGCGCTTGCTGGCCGCAGCGCTCGGCCTCGGCGAAGCGCAATGGAAGCTCACGTTCCAGTCGCGCTTCGGCGCGGCGAGATGGCTGCAGCCCTATACGCAGCCGACTTTGATCGAACTCGCGCAGCGCGGCGTGAAGCGCGTCGACGTTGTCTGCCCTGGATTCGTATCCGATTGCCTGGAGACGCTCGAAGAGATCGGCATCGAGGGGCGACGTGCGTTTCTGGTCGCCGGCGGCACGGAATTCTCGTTGATTCCTTGCCTCAATGAATCGGGCGAGTGGATCGACGCGATGGCTCGCATCGTGCGCGAGCGCTAGACGAAGCCCTACTTTTTACCGCAGGCGATCTTCCACATCGTTTCGGCGACGGTGCCCGCGGTAATCAGACGCCAGGCGGTCGGCTGCGAGCCCGTCTGGACCACGGTGCCGTTGCCCTTCTGTGCAGAATGGAGCGTCGACTGAACCGTGCGCCGCTGGCGGTCCTTGCAGTCGTATTCGTGTTGCAACTTCGCCGACTGGAAGGTCTTGCCGGAAAACGTGCGGGGACTTTTGTAGTCCTCCATGACCCACACCTTCACGATATGACCTGACTTGCTGATCGTTGCGCGGTCGATATAGATGTCGGCCCCGCCGTCGGTGCTTCCTAGCACGGACCAGGCGGCAGCGGCACTGCCGCTCGCCGCCGCAAGCAACCAGAATGCAAGCCATCGGTTCTTCATCGCCCACCATTTTGCCAAGGGTCGGCTCGCATAGCCAGCTTCCCATTTGAATCAAGGGCTTCGGCGTACCCACGCAGGGCAGTCCCTGCCATGCACCAGCCTTGAAGCGGCCTGTTTCGTCCCCATATCGATCGGGTTTGACGCTTCGTCACACAGTCACCCAATGGCAGACCCCATCTCACCGTCCGAAAATAACGATGGCGCCGCGTCGGGCGCGCAGGCCGCGGACGAAGGTAAGTCCCTCGACCAGCTGCTCGCCGAGGCGCAGGCCAAGATCGACGAGCAGCGCAATGCGTGGCTGCGCGCGCTCGCCGACGCCGAGAACGCCCGCAAGCGCACGCAGGCCGAAATCGCCCAGGTGCGCAGGTTCGCGGTCGAGCGGATCGTGGAAGACCTGCTCCCGGTCGTGGACAGCCTGGAGGCCGCGCTCGCCGCCGCCCCGGCCGCAGGGGACGATCCGCTGCGCAGCGGGGTGGAATTGACCCTGAAGCTGCTGCGAAACGCATTCGAGCGGGCTGGCGTATCCGAAATCGCCCCTTCCGCCGGCGAGCGTTTCGACCCCCATCGGCACCAGGCGATGGCCGCGGTCGAGTCGGACGCAGAGCCGAACACTGTGGTGAGCGTGATGCAGAAGGGCTACCTGCTGCACGACCGGGTGGTCCGTGCCGCGCTAGTCACGGTGGCCAAGTCCCAGCCGGCCAACGACCCCGCGCAGGCTTGAAATGGGGGACCGGAAACCCCATTTCCTACCAGAGACTTAGAACGAGGAACGAAACCATGTCAAAAATCATCGGCATCGATCTCGGCACGACCAATTCGTGCGTGGCGATCATGGAGGGCGGCAAGCCCAAGGTCATCGAGAATTCGGAAGGATCGCGCACCACGCCTTCGGTCGTCGCGTACACCGACGAAGGCGACATCCTCGTCGGCGCGCCCGCCAAGCGGCAGGCGGTGACGAACGCGAAGCACACCTTCTATGCCGTAAAGCGCCTGATCGGGCGCAAGTTCGAGGAAAAGGAAGTGCAGAAGGACATCAGCCTGATGCCCTACAAGATCGTGCGCGCCGACAACGGCGACGCGTGGGTCGAGGAGCGCGCCAAGAAGATCGCGCCGCAGCAGATCTCGGCCGAAGTGCTGCGCAAGATGAAGAAGACCGCCGAAGACTATCTTGGCGAGGACGTCACCGAGGCGGTCATCACGGTGCCCGCCTACTTCAACGACTCGCAGCGCCAGGCGACCAAGGACGCAGGGCGGATCGCCGGGCTCGAAGTCAAGCGCATCATCAACGAGCCGACCGCCGCCGCACTCGCGTTCGGCATGGACAAGCAGGAGAAGCGCGACCGCAAGATCGCCGTGTTCGACCTGGGCGGCGGCACGTTCGACATCTCGATCATCGAGATCGCCGATGTCGATGGCGAGAAGCAGTTCGAGGTGCTGTCGACCAACGGCGATACGTTCCTCGGCGGCGAGGATTTCGACCAGCGGCTGATCGACTACATCGTCGAGGAGTTCCGCAAGACGAGCGGCGTCGATCTGTCGAAGGACGCGATCGCGCTGCAGCGGGTCAAGTCGGCGGCCGAGCGCACCAAGATCGAGCTCTCGTCCGGCCAGCAGACCGAGATCAACGAGCCGTACATCGCGATGTCGGCGGGCGCGCCCCAGCACCTGACGATGAAGATCACGCGCGCCAAGTTCGAGTCGCTGGTCGACGACCTGATCGAGAAGACGATCGAGCCGTGCCGCATCGCGATCAAGGACGCCGGCGTCAAGGTGAGCGACATCCAGGACGTGATCCTGGTCGGCGGCAAGACGCGCATGCCGAAAGTGCAGGAGAAGGTGCGCGAATTCTTCGGCAAGGAGCCGCGCAAGGACGTCAACCCGGACGAGGCGGTGGCGGTCGGCGCCGCGATCCAGGCCGGCGTGCTGAAGGGCGACGTGAAAGACGTGCTGCTGCTCGACGTCACGCCGCTGTCGCTCGGCATCGAGACGCTCGGTGGGGTGATGACCAAGCTGATCCAGAAAAACACCACGATCCCGACCAAGGCGAACCAGGTGTTCTCGACCGCCGACGACAACCAGACCGCGGTGACGATCCACGTGCTGCAGGGCGAGCGCGACATCGCCGCAGGCAACAAGTCGCTCGGGCAGTTCAATCTGACCGACATCGCGCCTGCGCCGCGCGGCATGCCGCAGATCGAGGTCACGTTCGATATCGATGCGAACGGGATCCTGCAC
>DASYPC010000111.1:0-1945 GCA_036007105.1 Burkholderiales bacterium
GAGATCCTGCAGGAGAGTTTTGTCAACGTCTGGCACCACGCCGGGTCGTACGTCGCCGCCAAGAGCCAGCCGTTGACGTGGTTGACCAGCATCGTCCGTAATCGCTGCCTGGATCAGCTGCGCCGGCGCGAGGTAGACACCGTAACGATGGACGATGAGGAAGAAGGCGTGGCGATCGCCGCCGAGGATCCGACTCCGCTGGAGATGCTGCTCTCCGGCGCGGACACACGCGCGGTCAGGGGCTGCGTCGAGGCGCTGGAGCCGACCCAGAAGCAGGCGATCGCCTTGGCTTTTTTCCAGGGCCTGTCGCACT
Organism: Burkholderiales bacterium; assembly: GCA_036007105.1. Taxonomy (GTDB): domain Bacteria; phylum Pseudomonadota; class Gammaproteobacteria; order Burkholderiales; family SG8-39; genus 2-02-FULL-66-14. Next base: position 314 of record DASYPC010000111.1, read on the forward strand.
CCGAGCTCGCAGCGCATCTGAGACAGCCGCTGGGTACCGTCAAGTCGTGGGTGCGCCGCGGCCTCGAGCACTTGCGGGACTGCCTCGACCGCGCGGGGGTGACCCGATGAACCTGCACGATCCGCAGCGTGCCGACGCGCTGGCCGGCGAATACGTGCTCGGTACGCTGCGCGGACGCGCGCGCCAGCGGCTCGAGCGCCTGGCACGCACCGATCGGATCGTGGCCGATGCAGTGCGCGGCTGGGAAGAGCGCCTCTTGCCCCTTGCGGAGGCATTGCCCCCGATCGCCCCGCCATCGCGCGTCTGGGCCGCGATCCTCGCCCGCATCCGCAGCGCCGGCACGACGCCGCGCGCGCGCTCGTTGCTGTGGGCTCCTGCGGGATGGTGGCGCGGCCTTGCACTCGTGGGTCTTGCGACATCGCTGGCGCTGGCGATCGCGCTCTTCAAACCTTGGGCAGAGGCACCGGAAGGGACATTGGTCGTCGTGCTCGCGGGAGGTGACGCCAAGCCGGCGCTGGTCGCGACTGCGGCTCGTACGAGCCGTTATCTCGCCGTAAAAGCAATCGCTCCGGTTGCCGTCGCGCCCGATCGTTCTCTGCAGCTATGGATGCTTCCCGAAACGGGCAATCCGCGCTCGCTGGGCGTCGTCTCGACCAACGCTCCAGCCGGCGTCGCGCGCATCGAACTGCCGGCGGCGGCGGATCTGACGCTGCTGAGCATCCCGGCGCTAGCGATAAGCCTCGAGCCTGCTGGCGGCTCGCCGACAGGACTGCCGACCGGGCCTGTTCTCTACACCGGCCCGGTGCAGCGCCTCTACTGATACAGAACTGCTGCGCGGGGCGGCTCTGCATCACGCGATTAAGACGCATCGCCGCGTCGCGGCAGCCAGTCCGCGAAGGTGTCGGAGACCGAAGAGCTGCGCTTGCCGATGACCTCGATGCGCGCGGGCTCGATGGTCACGACGATGGGCGGATGCTCGCCTTTTTCCGGTTGCGACGCGATATGCTGTCGGATCTCCGGCTCGACCGACATCAGCCGCGACTGCACGACCACAGACACCAGCATCGCTATCGCCGTCGCGATCGCGAAGGCGACGAGAATCGGTCCAAACCATCTGATTGCTTTCGTCGGTTCCATGAATCTCTCCAATTTCGCCCGGGACGTATCCCGGCGCGTTGTCTCTCAGAAGAGATTGTCGATAGGAACCGGCGTGCGCTCAAACGGTGTTTTTGAATGCGTTGTATGCACTTCGGGAATGCGCGAGTGGCCGGGGGCGGCGGCCAACGACACTGGATTCCCGCTTGCGCGGGAAAGACGATTACCGCCGCTTCAGCGCGTAGCCGTCGGGGCGGTCTTCCATCTCCCAGCCGGCGGCGTGCAGCTCGACACGCAGCCGGTCCGCTTCGGCCCATTGTTTCGCGGCGCGTGCCGCGGCGCGTGCTGCGGCCAAAGCGTGCACCGCTTCGGGGATCGTTTCCTGCTTCGGCTGCCATGCCTCGAGGCCGAGCCCGAAGACGCGGTCGAAAGCCGCGAGCGTAGCCCGGCGCGCGGCAGGCGGCAGCTCGCCGCGCAGAACTTCCCAGGCCAGCGCGAGCGCACGCGGGAGGTTGAGGTCGTCGTTGATCTCGGCGG
>DASYPC010000112.1:0-8234 GCA_036007105.1 Burkholderiales bacterium
CGGCGGCCCCAGGTGTAATCGAGAACCTGATCCGGCAGCAGCAGCATGCCCGGTCGCAGATCGTTGCGGATCCCGCCCACGGTGGCGATCGACACCACCCCGTCCGGCTGCTGCTCCTTCAGTGCCCAAAGATTCGCCCGATAGTTGATTTCGTGCGGCGCGATGCGATGCTCGCTGCCGTGACGGGCGAGGAACACGACCGCACGACCGCGAATCGCGCCCAAAGTTAGCGGGCCCGATGGATCGCCGTACGGCGTCCGTACCACGACCTCACGCGGTCCTTCCAGGCCCGTGAACCGAGACAAGCCGCTGCCGCCGATCACCGCGAGCACTCAGGTTGCCTTCATCGCACGGATCTCGGGCAAGTTCCGCCAGTACCCTTTCGCGTCCATTCCGCAGCCGAAGACGAAGCGGTCCGGGATTCTCAACCCGACGAAATCCGCGCTGATGGGCTTCGCGCGCGGCAGAATCTTCTCGACCAGCACCGCGCATTGGAAGCTCGCAGCGCCGAGCGCGCGCAGCTCTTCACGGACCGCGAGCATCGTGTGCCCGCCGTCGAGAATATCGTCGAGCACGAGCACGGCGCGTCCGCGCACGCCCTCCGGCGGCGCCACCCGCCACTCCACTTGCGATCCTTCGACCGCTGCACCATAACGGGTGACGTGCACGTAATCGAAATCCAGCGGGAAGCGCAGGCGCGGCAGCAACTGGCCGGCGAACACCACTGCCCCGCCCATGACCACGACGATCACGGGATACGCCTTGCGCAATTGCTCGGTGATTTCGCCGGCCAGACGCGCGACCGCTGCCTCCACCTCCTCCGCGCTCGCGACGCGGTCGGAATCCTCGAGAACGCGCCAGGCAGCAGCGAGATCCGGCATGAAGCTTGCTATTCTCTCAAAACGGAACTCAAAAGGAGGCCGGCATGAGACGTTTCCTGATCGCAGTGACGTTGTGCGCGGCCACCGTGCCCGGATTCGGGCAGGTTTCCGTCAGCGTCGGGCAGCCCGGTTTTTACGGGCGGATTGACATCGGCGACGCGCCAAGACCCCAGCTCATCAACGCAGCGCCCGTCGTGATCCGGCCCGCGGCAGCGGCCATCTCGCCGATCTATCTGCATGTGCCGGTGGAGCATTCCAGAGACTGGGGCAGCTATTGCGGGAGATACAACGCCTGCAACCAGCCGGTCTACTTCGTGCAATCGCGCTGGTACAACGACGTGTACGTGCCGCACTACCAGAAAGCGCATCCGGGCAAAGGCTGGGCCAAGGGCCATGACAAAGGGCCTGGCAAAGGCCATGGAAAGGGACACGGCAAGGGCAGCGACGACTAGATCTTAAGGCGTTGCAGATACCGTCGAAAATCCGCGCCGACTTCAGGATGGTGGAGGCCGAGCTCGACGGTCGCCTCGAGATAACCAAGCTTCGAGCCGCAGTCGTAACGGCGGCCATGCAGCCGCATGGCAAGAACCCGCTCGCGCCCCAGCACTCCCGCAATGCCGTCGGTAAGCTGGATTTCTCCGCCACGGCCCGGCTTCGCGTTGGCCAGCGATTCGAATACCGCCGGCGTCAGCACGTAACGGCCGACGACCGCTAACGTAGAAGGCGCATTCGCGGGCTCGGGTTTTTCGACCAGCCCCACGATCTCGGTCACCCGCTCCTTCGGCTTCTTCGCCTCGACGATTCCGTAGCTGCCTGTCTGCTCGCGCGGCACGTCGAGCACGCCGAGCACGCTGCATTGCTCGGCTGCGTAGAGCTCGGCCATCGAGCGCATCACCGGCGGATCGGCTGCGATCAGATCGTCTGCGAGCAGAACCGCGAACGGCTCGTTGCCGACGATCGGCTGCGCGCAAAGCACCGCGTGTCCGAGCCCCAGCGGCTCCGATTGACGGATGTACATGCAGCGGCAGCCGGGCGGGAGGACGCTTTGCGCAAGATCGAGCAGCTCGTGCTTGCCCTTGGCCGCGAGCTCGCTTTCCAGCTCGTGCACGCTGTCGAAGTGGTCTTCGATGGCGCGCTTGTTGCGCCCCGTGACGAAGATCAGATCGGTGATCCCTGCGGCGGCGGCCTCTTCCACCGCGTACTGGATGAGCGGCTTGTCGACGATCGGCAGCATCTCCTTCGGGCTCGCCTTGGTCGCGGGCAGGAAGCGGCTGCCGAGGCCCGCAACGGGGAAGACTGCCTTGCGTAGTACGTTGGTCATAGCGTCAATGATGCTCCAGGAGTTGCTTTAGGCCCTCTTCATCGATCACGTCGACCCCCAGCTCGCGCGCCTTGTCGAGCTTGCTGCCGGGGTCTTCGCCCGCTACGACGTAGTCCGTCTTTTTCGACACGCTTTCGCTGATTTTCGCGCCCAGCGCCTTGAGCGCGCGCTTGGCCTCATCGCGCGACATCGAGCCGAGGCTGCCGGTGAGTACGAAAACCTTGCCCGCGAGCGTCTGCGGCGCGCGGGTGCGCGCCGCTGCAGAGGGCCATCGCACTCCCGCCTTGCGCAGCGCGCCGATCACCTCCTGATTGTGCTCCTGCCTGAAGAAACGGTGGACATCGTCTGCCATCCGCGGCCCGATCCCGTGAACCTGCTGCAGGGTCTCGGCGTCGGCCTCCATGATCGCCTCGAGCGAGCCGAATTGCCCGGCCAGCAGTTCCGCGCTCGTGCTGCCGACCTGGGGAATGCCGAGCGCGTACAGGAACCGCTCGAGCGTGGTCTGCTTGCTGCGCTCGATCTGCGCGAGCACGTTGTCGGCTGATTTCTCGGCCATTCGCTCGAGCGCGACGAGCTGCTCCCTATCGAGGCGGTACAGGTCGGCGACGGTGCGTACCAGCTTCGTGCCGATCAGCTGCTCGACCAGCTTGTCCCCGAGCCCGTTGATGTCCATCGCATGGCGCGAAGCGAAATGAAGGATTGCACCCATTCGCTGCGCGGGGCAGAAGAGCCCGCCCATGCAGCGGTGCGCGACCTCTCCTTCCTCGCGCGCAACCTCGCTGTCGCACTGGGGGCATCGCGCCGGCATGCGCCACGGCTTTGCGCCCTGCGGCCGCTTTCCCGGCACCACGCTGACGATCTCCGGGATCACGTCGCCCGCGCGGCGCACGATCACGGTATCGCCCACCCGCACGTCCTTGCGCTCGACTTCGTCCTGGTTGTGCAGCGTCGCATGCGTCACGGTCGCGCCGCTCAACTGCACCGGTTGCAACAGCGCAACCGGCGTGACCACCCCGGTACGGCCGACCGAAGCGAAGATGTTCTCGATCACCGTCGTTCCTTCCTGCGCGGGCAGCTTGTGGGCGATCGCCCAGCGCGGTGCCCGAGCCGTATAGCCGAGCTGATCGCGTGCGCGCAGGTCGTCCACCTTGTAGACCACGCCGTCGATTTCGAACGGCAACCGGTCGCGCTGCTCGAGCATCTCTGTGTAGTACTCGAGGCACTCGTCGACTCCGTTCAGCGAGCGGAAATATTCGTTTCGATGGAACCCCCACTTGCGCAGGCGCTCGGCGACTTGTGTATGGCTCGCGCCGACCGGTTTCGAAAGCTCGCCCAATCCCCACGGAAAGAATGCGAGCGGACGTGCCGCGCTGACGCGCGGGTCGAGCTGGCGCAGGCCCCCCGCCGCGGCATTGCGCGGGTTCGCGAAGAGCTTCTGGCCGCGCTCGAGCTGCTCGGCGTTGAGTCGCGTGAAATCCTTCTTCGGGATCACCACCTCGCCTCGAACTTCCACGATCTCCGGCCAGTCCTTGCCGGCAAGCCGCTGCGGGACGGTGCCGATGGTGCGCACGTTCGCGGTGACGTCTTCCCCGGTCGTTCCGTCGCCGCGCGTGCCTGCCTGCACCAACACCCCGCGCTCATAGCGCAGGCTGACCGATGCGCCGTCGAACTTCGGCTCCGCCGTGTAGCCGATCGTCTCGCGCTCGAGCCCCTGCCTGCACCGTCGGTCCCACTCGCGCACCTGCTCTTCGCTGAATGCGTTGTCGATCGAAGTCATCGCGACGCGGTGACGGACTTCGCCGAACGCCCGCGCAGGCTTTGCGCCCACGCGCTGCGTCGGCGAGTCGGGCGCTGCAAGCTCCGGGTAGCGTGCCTCGAGGTCGGCAAGTTCGCGGAACATCTTGTCGTAGTCCGCGTCCGGGATCTCCGGTGCATCCTGGACATGGTAGAGCTCGTTGTGGCGCTCGATCTCGCGCCGCAGCCGCTCGGCCCGCTCGCGTTCGCGCTGCAGCGCCGGCATGCCTCAGGAGAACAGGCGCAGCGCCGAAGCGCTGCCCGTCGCGATTCCTTTCGCCTCGAATCCTCCCCGCACGGCGTCGAGCTGCGCTCCGATTGCTGCGAGCGCGCGCTCGTCGAGCGGGTTGCCGTTATCGTCGACCAGCCTGCCGTCGAGTGCGGCGGCGAGGTGCGTCGCGAACCGCGCCATCGACTGGAAGGCGCGCGACAGATCCGGGACGCGCGGCACGTCCAGAGTCAGCGAAACGCCGGCGAGTTGCGCCGCGTCGAGCGTTGCACGTTCGAACCCCTGCCCTTCGCGCGGGCTCAGCGCGTACAGCAAGCGATCGTCGTCATCGCGGAGCGCCAGGCGTCCATCCTCTTCGAGTGCCAGGCCGGACGCTTCCGCAGTGGCGCGAAGCCGGGCTCCCGTGAGCGCGCCCTCCCCGGTGCCGACGACGTGAACGACCACCTGGATGTCGGACTCTTCGCAGAAGCGATCGAGCGCACGCGCGGTTTCGGCGGCGTGCCGGATTTCAGGGGCGCTCACCGTAGCGCCGGTCGCCGCGGCGAGCGTCTCGACCGCCGCGCGAAATTCGATCAGCTCGGCCTCGCTCACGGGGCCTTGGCGCGTGACGAGTTGCAGCCCGGCCCGCAACGACTCGACCGGGCCCGTGTCGTCGACCGACAGGCGCCGCCAGCCTGCGCCTCCACCGTCACAGGCGAAGATCGCGCGGGTCGCGTAGCGATGCTCGTTCGCCTTCCACTGCTGGGCGAGCTCGGTGGTCGCAAGCACGGACGGAAAGGAGAGCTCGACGATGTAGTCGATGTTCGGATCGGGGAGCGCTGCCGTCGGCCCGGCCGGGATGCGTGTCGCAGCGTGCGGAGGTCTTTCCGGCTGCACGGCGGCGCTGCGAGGCCGTTCCGATTGCAGCGGCGCATCCGCAGGACCGCCGCGGAAGCCGCTCTCGGCGGCACGGCGCGCGACCCCCTCCTGGCGCCGGTTGTACGCGAACACACCGACGACGAGAACGACGCCGATCACGAGGAGCCCGAGCTGGAGCTCGCTCATCGGCGCCTAGGCCGCCAGCTCCTCGCGCAGCCGCAGCGCTTCCTCGATGTCCACGGCGACGACGCGCGATACGCCGGACTCCGGCATGGTGACTCCGATCAGCTGCTCGGCCATCTCCATCGTGATCTTGTTGTGACTGATGAACAGGAACTGCGTCTGCGCGGCCATCTTGCGTACCAGGGCGCAGAAGCGGTCCGTGTTCGTGTCGTCGAGCGGCGCGTCGACCTCGTCGAGCAGGCAGAACGGGGCCGGATTCAACTGGAACAGCGCGAAGACCAGCGCGATGGCCGTGAGCGCCTTCTCCCCTCCGGAGAGCAGGTGGATGCTCGTGTTGCGCTTGCCCGGCGGCTGCGCCATCACGTGCACGCCCGCGTCGAGCACTTCCTCTCCGGTCATTCGCAGGCCGGCTTCGCCGCCGCCGAAGAGGACCGGGAACAGCGCCCCGAAATTCTTGTTTACCGTGTCGAAGGTACCGCGCAAGAGCTCCCGCGTGTCCCGATCGATGCGCCGGATCGCGTCTTCGAGCGTCGTCACGGCTTCCTCCAGATCGGCCGCCTGCGCGTCGAGGAACTGCTTGCGCTCGCTACTCGTTCCCAGTTCCTCCAGCGCCGCGAGGTTGACGGCGCCGAGCTCCAGGATCGCCTGCGCGAGTCGCGTGATCTCGCCCTGCAGAGCGGACGGGCGAGGCGCGCGCTCGGATTCGGCCGCGAGCCTTTCTTCGTCGGCGTTCGCTTCGCGCAACTGCCCGTCGAACTGGTCGTGATTGATCTGCGCGGCCTGCTCCTTCATCCGCAGGTCGACGACACGCTCGCGCAGCGGAGCGATGCGCGTCTCGGTCTGCAGGCGCTCCTCTTCGAATCCGCGCAGGACTGCGGCCGCGGCTTCGACGGATTCGCGCGTGCGTGCCAGCGCGCGCTCGCAGTCGATGCGCGCCTCCACCGCAGCGTCGAGCGCTTGCCTTACCGCCGGTACCGGGTCGACCGAGAGCTCCTTCACGAGCTTGCCGAGCTCATCCTCTGCCCGGTCGATCTGCACGTCGACCATGCGCACCGAGTTGTCGAGCTCGGACATCTTGGATGCGCATTCGCGTTCCTCGAAAATCGCATCCTGCGCCTCGCGCTCGGCCCGCTGCAGCGCTTGCCGGCGCTGCGTGAGCTCGGTCTCCGCAGCAGCGTATTCGGCCTGGACTGCGCCGAGCGTGGTGCGGGCAGCTTCGATTTCGCTGCCGATGCGTGCGATCGCCGCGCGACACTGCTCGAGCCGCTCGCCCCCCAGCGCCACCTCCGCCTCGATCTCCTGAACTTCGGCGCCGATCTGCGCTGCGCGCTCGGCGAAGCGCCGCAGCGCCTGGTCCAGCTTGAGCCGTTCGATCTCCGCAGCATGCTTCTCGCCCTGCAGCGCGCCGATCTGCTCGCGTGCAGTCTCGAGCGACGCTTCGCGCGCCTCCAGTTCCGACTCGGTGCCGGAAGCGGCGGTGCGGGCGGTCTCGGTCTGCGCTGCAAGATGCGTGCAGCGCTCGCGCAGCGCTTCGATCTCGGCCTGCCGGGCAAGAATCCCGGCATCCGCGGGGTCCGGTGCGTGGTAGCTCACCGTGCAGCGCGTGAACTGGTCACCGTTGCGGCCGACGAGCACCGCGCTCGCCGGCAAGGCTTCACGTTCCTGCGCGGCCGGCGTGCGATCGACCGCGTAGACGCGGTGCAACCAATCTCCGAGCGCTCCGGCAATCGCCGGGTCGGCGACGTGCACTTTCTGCGCGAGCGGCGTGTACCCCGACAGCGGCGCCGGCGCGGACGCCGCCGCGCGCGCGAACGCGCTTGCCTTGACCGGTGGCCGGTCGGCGTCGAGCGCAGCGAGCGCCCCGGCCCCCTCGACCTCGAGCGCGTGCAGGCGCTCCCGCAACACAGCCTCGACTGCGGTCTCCCAGCCCGCCTCGATTCGAACCTTCTGCCACAAACGCGGCGCCGTCCCGAGCAGACGCCGTGCCAGCCATGCGTCGAGCGGTGCATTCTCGTCTGCGGCGTCCTGTACCTGTACGAGCGTTGCGAGCTGCGCTTCGGCGGCGGTCTGCTCGCGCTCTGCGGCCGCGACGCGCTCCGCGGCAGCGCTACGGCGCGCGTCGAGGCCGGCGGCCTCCCCCTGCAGGTGTTCCTGTTCCGCGAGCGCCCGATCGAGCGCCGCCATCAGGTCGGTCAGCCGCTGCTCGATTTGCGTCGTCTGCTGCGCTTCGGGCTTCTCGAGCGACCGCAGCTCCGCGTCCAGCCGGTCGCGCCGCTGCAGCAGCGAGAGCCGCTGCTGGTCCAGGTGCGCGAGATTCGCGCTTTCCACCTGCAGCCGGCTTTCCGTCTGCACCAGTGCGTCGCGCGCGGCGTTGTGCCGCTGCTGCGCGATGCGGTGCGCCTGCTCGGCCGCCGGCGTACGCGCCGCTTCGCCCGCCAGCGCCTGCTGCATTTGGAGCACCCGCGCCCGGGTCCCGGCCGAGCGCGCTGCCCACGCGTGCAGCGATTGGGTGAACTGGGCGCGCTGCTCCCGCCAGGCCGCGAGCTGCGCGCGCCGCTCCGTTTCCTCGTTCTCGATGCGCTGCCTCGTCTCCTCGACGTACCGCAGCTCCGATTCGTGCCGCGCCACTTCGGCGTTCGCCGCGTAGAGCCCTGCCTGTGCAGCGTTGAGCGTATCGCCCGCTTCGTAGTGCGCGGCGCGCGCGGACTCCAGCTGGCTTTCGATCTGGCGCAGGCACGCGGTGTCGGCCTCCATCTCGTTCGTCACGCGGCCGATCTCCTGCGCGTGGCGCTCGCGCTCCAAGGCCGCCTCACGCCGCCGGACGAACCACAGCAGCTGCTGGCGCAACTGCATGCTCTGCTGGTGCTCCTTGTACTGCGACGCCACCGTTGCCTGCGCCTCGAGCTTTTCGAGCTGCATGTCGAGCTCGTGGCGGATGACGTTGACGCGCGCCATGTTCTCGCGCGTC
>DASYPC010000113.1:0-3129 GCA_036007105.1 Burkholderiales bacterium
CGAAGCAGGTCATGGACGTGGTCAGGAGCCTCGACGGCATCGAGTCTGTTCTCGACAAGGAAACCGCCTGCGCCGTGCACGACCTGCCGATCGACCGAGAGGCGGACGTCGTGGTCATCTCGACTGCAAACGTCTGCGTCGGCGGTGCGGAAAGCGCACATGACCTGGCCGGGCTGGCAGGCCATCGCCTGCGCACGCACGGCGGGGTGTCGGAAGCCAAGGTGCCGTTCATCCTCAGCGTGCCGCTGAACGACGAGTACAAGCTGAAGGCGGGCGCCGCGACGCTGAAGAGCTACCAGATCTTCGAGTACGCGCTCAACGGGACGCAGCCCTGATGGTCACGAGCGGAAGACTCGCGGTCTACGACGCGCCGGGGAAGCCGTTCGAGATCCGCTCGCTGCCGATTCGCCCTCCGAAGCAGGGCGAGGTGCTGGTGAAGATCCGGATGTCGACGATCTGCCGCTCGGACATACATTCGTACCTCGGCCACCGGCCGAAGCCGTGCCCCGGCGTGCTGGGGCACGAGATCATCGGCGACATCGTTGCCCTTGGCGATGACATCCGGCATGACATGCGAGGCGATCCGCTGGCGCCGGGAGATCGCGTCACCTGGAGCGAGTATTTCATTCCCGGCGACAACTACTACACCGAGGTGCTCGATCTGCCGCAAAAATCCCCGGGCGTCGACAAGTACGGTCACATGGCGGTCACGACCGAGCCGTACCATCACGGCGGTTTCGGCGAGTACTGCTACATCCTGCCGCGCTCGTGGATCCTCAAGCTGCCGTCGGAGCTGACCGATGAGGAGGCGACGCCGATCAACTGCGGCGTCGCGACCGTCGTCTGCGTCACGGAGCAGGCCGAGATCGCGATGGGCGATTCGGTGGTGGTGCAGGGCCTTGGCCTGCTCGGCCTCTACGGCTGCGCGCTCGCGAAGGCGCGCGGCGCCCGGCTGGTGATCGGGCTGGACAACGTTGCCGCGCGCCGCGACCTGGCACTGCGCTTTGGCGCCGACCAGATGTTCGATCCCTCGGCGATCAGCGAAGCGGACCTCGTCAAGCAGGTGAAGGCGCTGTGCAAGCCGGAGGGAGCCGATGCGGTGATCGAGCTGTGCGGCTATCCCGAAGTGATCCCGTCCGGCATCCAGATGCTTCGCACCGGAGGCCGCTACGTGCTGGGCGGCCTCGTCAACCCGGACGCGTTCGTGCGCATCGACGCGAACCAGATCCTGCGCAAGCTGCTGACGCTGCGCGGCGTGCACAACTACCACCCGCGGCACCTCGTGCAGGCGCTCGATTTCGTCGCGGCGAATCGCAAGCGCTTTCCGTTCCACGACCTGGTCGACGGCAAGTACAAGCTCGAGCAGGTCGGGCAGGCGATGAAGGATGCAGCGGAGCGCAAGGTGCTGCGCGCTGCGATCGTTCCATGAGTGCGACCCTGAAGATCGAGGAGCCGGATCTCGGCTACAAGCCGCGCGGGCTCTACTACGGCGGGCGCTGGGTCGAGGCGACGAGCGGCCGCAGCTTCCCCTCGATCAACCCTTCCACCGGCCGCACGCTCGGCGACGTGCCGTACGCCGACGCCAACGATGTCGATCTTGCGGTGAAAGCCGCGGCGAAAGGCTTTGACGAGTGGCGCAAGGTCGGCATCAAGGAGCGCGCGAAGTGCCTCGAGGCGTGGGCGAAGCGGGTGCGCAGCGAGGCAAAGCGCCTTGCGCTCGTCGACGCGGTCGATTCGGGAAACGCAGTGAAGGGCATGGAAGGCGACATGCACTGGGCTGCGGACAGCCTGGAGTACTTCGCGGGCCTGATCACCGAAGTGAAGGGCACGACGAGCTCGCAGGGGCCGCGGCACCTGAACCTGACGCGCCGCCAGCCCTACGGCGTGGTGGCGAAGCTGAACGCGTTCAACCACCCGTTCCGCTTCTGCGTCGAGAAAGCCGCCGCACCGCTCGCGGCAGGCAACACCGTGGTGATCAAGAGCTCGGAGCAGGCACCGCTCTCCAGCTTCGACGTGGCGCTGCTCGCCGAAGGCATCTTCCCGCCGGGCGTCGTCAACGTAGTCTCCGGCGACGGCGCGACCGGCGCCGCGCTCGTTGCGCACCCGATGGTGTCGCGCATCGGCTTCATCGGCTCGGTAGAGACCGGAAGGCTCGTCGCAAAGGGCGCCGCGGACCGGCTGAAGCGCGTGACGCTCGAGCTCGGCGGCAAGAATCCGATCATCATCTTTCCGGACGCCGATCCGAAGCAGGCCGCGAGCGCCGCGATCAAGGGCATGAACATGAACCGGCAGGGGCAGTCCTGCAGCTCGACCTCGCGCGTCTTCGTGCACGAGTCGCTGCATCGCCCGGTGCTCGACGAGATCGTCCGGCTGGCCAATGCGCTGCCGGTGGGCTTTCCGTGGATCGAATCGAACGAGCTCGGACCGGTGGTCTCGGAGCGCCAGCTCGCGCGCATCCTCGAGTTCATCGACTCCGGCCGCAAGGAAGGCGCGCAGCTCGTCACGGGCGGCGACAAGCCGAAGGACGCGCTGCTGGCGAACGGCTTCTTCCTGCGGCCGACCGTGTTCGACGGCGTGCGGCAGCGCATGCGCATCGCCCGTGAAGAGATTTTCGGGCCGGTGATGTCGGTGCTGCCGTGGTCCGACAGCGCAGCGATGCTCGCCGACGTGAACAGCGTTCAATACGGATGGACCGCCGCGATCGTCACCAACCGGCTCGACCTCGCGATGCAGACCGCGGAGCTGGTCGACGCGGGGTACGTCTGGATCAACTCGAACGGCCGCTATCTCGGCGAGCCGTACGGCGGATGGAAACAGAGCGGCCTGGGAGTCGAGGAATGCTTCGAGGAGCTGCTCAGCTATACGTGCGTCAAGAACGTGAACATGCGCTGGTAGGTGATTTCACAACCTGGAGGAGGGTGATCATGAAGAGCTTGGTAAACGCAAGTCGAATTCTGCTGGCACTGACCGCAGTGCTGCTGGTCGGTCCAGTCTTCGGACAGGGCACCGCGAAACCGGGCGTGCTGACCGTCGGCTTCATCCCGGCGGAGGATTCGCGCGCCATGGTGCGCCAGTCGCAGGCGATCCTCGACATCGTCGCCAAGCACACCGGCATGAAAATCGACACCT
>DASYPC010000114.1:0-1695 GCA_036007105.1 Burkholderiales bacterium
CGCTTCGCCTGCGCAGGCAGCGGCTCCAAGGGGAACTGCGCAGTCGCCGAGTCGGGGGGGACGCGGTTGCTCATCGACTGCGGGCTCGCGCCGCCCGAGCTCGAACGCAGGCTCGGCCAGCTTGGCGTGGAAGCGACTTCGTTGCGGGGAATCCTGGTCACGCACGAGCATGATGACCACGCCGGTCACGCATTCGCCTTTGCGGCGGCCCACGGGCTCACTCTCTTCATGACGCACGGGACGCGCTCCGCGCTCGAGGAGTCGGGCAAATCGAATCGCAGTGCGCACGTACGCGTGATCCGCGGCGGGTCCGAGTTCGCGGTGGATGGACTGAGCGTGCGGCCGTTTACCGTTCCGCACGACGCGCGCGAACCGGTGCAGTTCGTCGTCTCCGATGGCGCGCATCGCCTCGGGGTGCTGACCGATCTCGGCGCCTCGACGGCCCATGTCGAGAGCGTGCTTTCAGGAATCGACGCGCTGGTGCTCGAATGCAATCACGATCTCGATCTGCTCTGGGCGGGCGACTATCCGAAGTGGCTGAAGCAGCGGATTACAGGTCCGTTCGGTCACCTCGACAACAACGCGTCGCAGCGCCTTCTCGCCGCGCTCGATCGCTCGCGCCTGCAGCACGTGATCGCGGCGCACCTGTCGCAGCAGAACAACCGCCCGGCGCTGGCGCGCAGCGCGCTCGCGCGTGCCCTCGGCTGCGAGGACGAGTGGGTCGGCATCGCGACCCAGGAGGAAGGCTTCGGCTGGCGCGAGCTGCGCTAGCGGAAGAGGAAATGAAAACGGCGGCGTCCTTGCGGAACGCCGCCGTTGCAAAGCGCTGCAGCGACTACTTCTTCTCCTCGTCCTTCTTCTCGGGAGCCGGGGCCGGGGCCGGGGCCGGAGCTGGCGCCGGCGTCGCCGCAGGAGCGGCCGGTTTTGCCGGGGCCGGCTTGGGTTTGGATTGTTCCTGGCCGCATGCGGCCAGAGCCACGGCAGCAACCGCAGCCAAAAGCAGTGACTTGTTCATCTTCATCTCCCCTGATCGCGTGGTTGTGTGGTCCGTCCGCTTAGCGCGGTGGAGGGCGGAGTATATCAGCAGCCGCACCTACAGGCCGAGCGTCGTCGGCGAGAGCGCCGGATAGGAAGCGGCCCAGATCTCGAAGAACCGCGCGCGCATCGAAAGCGCCTCGGACTCGTCGCCGATTCCGATCGCCCCGCGCCAGAACCGCGCCACCGGGCGCCGCACGTAGTGATTCGCGTCGAGCACCAAGAATGCGTCCTGGATCTCGCGAATCTCGTCGTCGGTCTGCTGGATCTGGATCGCGTGGGCGTAGCGGGCGATCAGGTCCCGCATGCGCGGGCAATACTTGCTGACGTAGTCGGTGTCGTGGATCGCGATGTAGATGCGGCGAGTCCGGCTGGCGATCAGGAACCGCTGCAGGCGGGCGATGCGCTCGGGCATGTTGAGGCGCAGCCCCGAAAGGTCGGGATCGAAGATGCGCAACTCGCGGCCCGATTGTCCGAGCAGCCGGTCGACCGCCTGCTGGAAGGTCTCTTCGTCCTCGAACCGCTCGTATTGCGGCGGCGTTGCCGCCGGCTCGCCGTTTGCCGGGCTCATGATGCGCGCTCCAAGTCGAGGTAGCCGTCCTCGTACCAGCCATAGAGTAGATCGCCCAGGCCGCGCCGGGCAAGCGCCGCCCCTGGCAG
>DASYPC010000115.1:0-9115 GCA_036007105.1 Burkholderiales bacterium
CTCGGGCTCACCGCGGTGCTGCTCCTCACGTTCACGCGCAACGACCTCGTCGACGCCTGGCGCCGCAGCGCACCGGCCGACGCGCCGAACCGGTTCCTGCTCGGCGTGCAGCCCGAGCAGCTCGCGCCGGTGAAGCAATTCTTCGCCACGCACCGGATCGAGGTGCCCGATCTCTACCCGATGGTGCGCGGCCGGCTCACGGCGGTGAACGGGCGCAAGGTGTCGGAGGCCGACTTTGCCGACGAGCGCGCGCGGCGCCTCGTCGAGCGCGAATTCAACCTCTCCTTCACGGAGCAGCCGCCGGCGCACAACAGCGTGACCGCGGGCAAGTGGTTTGCCCCGGACGCGCGCGAGGTGTCGGTCGAGGAAGGGATCGCCAAGACGCTTGGCTGGTCGCTAGGCGACGAGCTGACGTTCACGGTCGGCTCGGAATCGTTCAGCGCGCGCGTCACGTCGTTCCGCAAGCTGCGCTGGGACTCGATGAAAGTGAACTTCTTCGTGATCGGGCCGCCGCAGCTGCTCGGAGGATTTCCCGCGAGCTATATCAGCGCATTCCGGTTGCCGCCGGGGAACGAGCGGCTGATGATCGAGCTCTCGTCGCGCTACCCGAATCTGACGGTGGTCGACGTCGGCGCCGCCGTGCGCCAGGCGCAGAACGTGATCGACCAGGTCATCGTCGCCGTGCAGTTCGTGTTCCTGTTCGCGCTCGGCGCCGGATTGCTGGTGCTGTATTCGGCGCTGGTCGCGACCGAGGACGAGCGCCGGCGCGAGGCCGCGGTGATGCGCGTGCACGGCGCATCGCGCCGCCAGGTGACCGGGAGCCAGCGGGTGGAGTTTCTCGCCATGGGCCTGCTCGCCGGGCTGCTCGCGACCGCAGGCGCGGCCGCGATCGGGCAGCTGCTCGCGCGGCAGGTTTTCGAGCTCGACCTGCCGCTCGACCCCGAGCTTTGGATCGCCGGCCCGCTCGCGGGCGTCGCGCTGCTTTCGCTGAACGCGTGGCTCTCGGCGCGCAAAGTGCTGCGCGCCTCGCCCGCGCTGACGTTGCGCGACGCGGTCTGAACAACCAGGAGCAGCACTCATGAAGATAACCCGCAGGGAATTCCTCGTTAGGATCAGTGCTGCTGCGGCTGCGACGCCGCTTGCTGCGCTCGGGCAGCAGCCGCAAAAGTCGCTCCGGTTGGGCATCCTTTCGAGCGGAACGATCGAGATGCGCGGTCATCTCGAGCAGGCGTTGTTGCGCAGCCTGAACGAGCAGGGATACATCGAGGGTCGGAACCTGACGATCGAACGCCGTTACGCCGGCGCCGGCGGGCGGGCGCGCGTCATCGAATCCGCTCAGGAACTCGCGGCGTTGAACCTCGATGCGGTCGTCACCACGTGCTCTCCTTCGACCGGCATCGCCAAGAACGCGATGAGCTCGACGCCGATCGTGATGGCTGCGGTGTCCGACCCGGTGGGCCAGGGACTGATCGCGAGCCTCGCCAGGCCGGGTGGAAACATCACCGGGCTCTCCTCGCAGGGAGAGGAGCTGCTGCCGAAGATGATGGAATTCTTTTCGAAGGTGCTGCCGAGATCGGCGACCATCGCGGTGCTCGGGAACGCGAACAATCCGGTGCACGCGCGAATGTGGCAGAAGCTGCACGACGCGGCCGCAGTGCGGGCGCTGAACCTGAGCTTGATCCGCGTTGAATTTTCCTCCTCGGCCAACCTGCCGGCAGCTTTCGATGCGATCGTGCGCGATCACGCGGGCGCGCTCTTCGCCCTTGGCGACGATCCGCTGGTGTTCAACCAGCAGGTTGGGATCGTGCGGCTCGCGGCGAAGCACCGCCTGCCGGACTTCTATTGGGCGCGCGAGTTCGTCGACGCGGGTGGCCTGATGAGCTACGGCGAGAATCTGCGGACCGACTATCGCAGCGCGGCCGCGTACGTCGTGCGGGTGGGCAGGGGCGCCAAGCCCGCGGATCTCCCGGTGCAGCAGCCCACGAAGTTCGAACTCGTCATCAACCGCAAGACCGCGAAAACACTCGGCATCACGCTGCCTCAGGACCTGCTGCTTCTTGCAGACGAAGTGATCAGCTAGCACCAAATAAGAGCGGGAGCGTTTCTGAACGCTCCCTTGCGGTGCGCTCGCGGCACTCCTCACTGAGAGTCAAGTGCTTCATTACTCTCCGGTTCCTCTCTGGCACGCTTGCTGCTATGACTCGCCACGGTTCGACTCATCCGAGAGCGCCATGAAACTCGTCACCGCGATCATCAAGCCGTTCAAGCTCGACGATGTGCGCGAAGCGCTCTCGGCGATCGGCGTGCAGGGCATCACCGTCACCGAGGTGAGGGGCTTCGGCCGGCAGAAAGGGCATACCGAGCTCTACCGGGGCGCCGAGTACGTCGTCGACTTCCTGCCCAAGGTGAAGATCGAGGCCGCGATCAAGAGCGAGCTGCTCGAGCCGGCGATCGAGGCGATCGAGAAGGCCGCCAACACCGGGAAGATCGGCGACGGCAAGATCTTCGTCTACGAACTCGAAAAAGTGATCCGCATCCGCACCGGCGAAGTCGACGCGGCTGCGATCTAGGGGGGCCGATGAAAAGACTGTTGGCGATGATCGCACTGGCTGCCGGATTTGCATTCGCGGGGGCGGCGCCGGCGCAGGACAAGCCCGCGGCCGCACTCGCGGCGGACAAGCCGGCTGCCGCAGCACCGGCCGCCGCCGACGCGAAGCCGGCCGCGCCCGCAGTGGAGGCGAAGAAGGAAGAAGCCAAGGCCGAGGCGAAGCCGGCGCCCACGCCGAACAAGGGCGACACTGCCTGGATGCTCACGTCGACCGCGCTGGTGCTGATGATGAGCGTGCCGGCGCTGGCGCTCTTCTACGGCGGCATGGTGCGCTCGAAAAACACGCTCTCCATGCTGATGCAGGTATTCGTCGTGTTCTCGCTGGCGACCGTGCTGTGGTGCATCTACGGCTACAGCCTTGCGTTCACCGAGGGCAACGCCTATTTCGGCGGCTTCGACCGGTTGTTCCTCAAGGGCACGTTCGACCCCACCAAGGGCGAATTCTCGATGGCCGCGACGTTCAGCAAGGGTACGCCGCTCTACGAGCTCGTGTATGTCGCGTTCCAGGCGACGTTCGCCGCGATCACCTGCTGCCTGGTGCTGGGTGCGATCGCCGAGCGCGCGAAATTCTCCGCAGTGCTCGCGTTCATCGTGCTGTGGTTCACGTTCAGCTACGTGCCGATCGCGCACATGGTGTGGTTCTGGATGGGGCCCGACGCCTACACGAGCGCCAAGGTGGTCGACGAGATGAACGCCAAGGCGGGCCTGCTGTGGCAGTGGGGTGCGCTCGACTTCGCCGGCGGGACCGTGGTGCACATCAACTCCGGCGTCGCCGGGCTCGTCGGCGCGTATCTGATCGGCAAGCGCATCGGCTACGGCAAGGAGGCGCTGATGCCGCACAACCTGACGCTGACGATGATCGGCGCAGCGCTGCTGTGGACCGGATGGTTCGGCTTCAACGCCGGCTCGGCGCTGGAAGCGAACGGTACCGCGGGACTCGCGTTCATCAACACGTATCTCGCGACCGCCTGCGCGGTCCTTTCCTGGACGCTCGGCGAAGCGCTGTTCAAGGGCAAGCCGTCGATGCTCGGTGCTGCGTCCGGTGCGGTAGCGGGCCTCGTTGCGATCACCCCGGCCGCGGGCAACGTCGGCATTGCCGGCGCATTCGTGATCGGACTCGCTGCCGGCCTCGTCTGCCTGTGGGGGGTGAACGGGCTGAAGAGGATGCTCGGTGCGGACGATTCGCTCGATGTCTTCGGTGTGCACGCGGTCGGCGGGATTCTCGGTGCCTTGCTGACTGGGGTATTCAACGACCCGTCGCTCGGTGGCCCCGGATTCCCGAACAACTGGTTCGAGATGAAGCCCGGCTTCGAGAGTATCGGCGCCCAGGTCCTGACCCAGGCCAAGGCGGTCGGCGTGACGATCCTGTGGTCGGGATTCGTCGCCGCGGTCGCCTACAAGCTCGTCGACCTGACGATCGGCTTGCGCGTGAGCGAGGACGAGGAGCGTGAAGGTCTCGACGTCGCCTCGCACGGAGAGGCCGCGTACCGCATCTAGGTCCCGAGCGGAGCGTCGCGGCAAGGGCGCTTTCGGCGCCCTTTCTTTTTTTGCGCGAGAATCGGGCATGGCAGAGGCCGCGCTCGTCGCCGCGCTCGCCGCCCTCGCGCTGGCGGTCTGGATACTGTTTCGCGTGCAGCGCACGCTGGAGGAGAAGCACCGCCAGATGCTCGCCGACCTGCACGACGGCCTCGTCCGTCAGGGCGACCGGCTCGGCGCGAACATCGGCGAGCTGCGCGAGGCAGTCTCCGCAAAGCTCGACGCGCGCCTCGACCAGATCTCGAGCCGCGTCAACGAGCGTCTCGACGAAGGGTTCCGCAAGACCAACGATACGTTCGTCAACGTGATGCAGCGCCTCACCACGATCGACGAAGCGCAGAAGAAGATCGAGACGCTCACCGGCAGCGTGGTCGAGCTGCACGACCTGCTCGGCGACAAGAAGACGCGCGGCGCGTTCGGCGAAGTGCAGCTCGAGGCGCTGGTGCGCAATGTGATGCCGCCCGCGGCATTCGAGATGCAGTACACGCTCTCGAACGGCACGCGCGTCGACTGCGTGCTCAAGCTGCCGTCGCCGACCGGCATGGTATGCGTCGACTCCAAGTTCCCGCTCGAGAACTACAACCGCATGCTCGACCGGCAGACGAGCGAGTCCGAGCGCGCCGCTGCGCAGCGCCAGTTCAAGGCCGACGTGCGCCGGCATGTCGACGACATCGCGCGCAAGTACATCCTCGCGGGCGAGACGTCCGACGGCGCGGTGATGTTCCTTCCCGCGGAAGCCGTGTTCGCCGAGATCCACGCCTACCACGCCGACGTCGTGGACTACGCCAACACCCGGCGCGTGTGGATCGTGTCGCCGACGACGCTGATGGCGGTGCTGAACACTGCGCGCGCGGTGCTGAAGGACGTCGAGACGCGCAAGCAGATCGACGTGATCAAGGATGCGCTGGGACGGCTTGCGGTCGAGTTCGGGCGCTTCGATGAGCGCATGCGCAAGCTCGCCGAGCACATCGGCCAGGCGCACGAGGACGCGCAGAAGATCCAGACGACGGGCGAGAAGATCAGCCGCCAGTTCCAGCGCATCGAATCGGCGGAGCTGGAGGAGAAGCCGGCGTCGAACGTGGTGCGGCTCGCAGAGGAGCGCAAGCCGGGGGGGTGATCCCGGCGCGATCAGCGCCGCTTGAAAGGATCCCGCTCGATCACGAGCGGCGGGACTTCCCTGGGCCTGAAGCCAGGAAGCGGCGGCACCTTGCCGCGCTCCTGTTCTTCCACGCCCTTCATTCCGTGGGTGAGGAAGCGCTCGGTCTGGCCTGCGGGGTTCTCGCACCCGGCGAGCGCAAACGCGCAAGCGACAACCGAGACGAGTCGCCTTGCGGTCACTGGGCGCGACCTCGCCTTCGATTCTTGATAGGCTCGGCGACCGCCGGCTCATAATCGCGATGCCGGATCGCGAGCGCTTCGAGGGAGAGCGTCACTTCGTCACGACCTTCGACCGGGCGGACGGACGCGCTCTTCAGCACGCGCAGCTGGGGCGAGCCCGTCGAGACCAGCTGCAGGAACTCGGTCACCCTGGTGAATTCGCCCGAGACGCGCACGGTGAACGGACGGTAGTAGTAGAACTCCTTCGACGACCAGTCCGCGGCGGAGAATTCGATCGGCGGCTTCAGCTGCTTTTCCTTTGCGGCGGCGCGGACCCAATCCTCGAGGTCCTGGCGCCCGGCCCCGAGACCGTCGAAGTCCGGGAGAATCGTCTGCGCCGCCTTGCCCAGGTCCTTCATGGCGGGTATCTGCGCGCGAAACGCATCGAGGTTCACGCGGTACGCGTAGAGCGCGCGATACTCGCGCTGCAACCGCACATGCGCTTCCCCGGCCTGCTCGAGGCTCTCGAGCGGTTCCCGGATGAACAGGAAATAGCTCGCGATTGCGGTCGCTGCGGCTGCAATCACTGCCTGCACCAGGAGCTTCAGCATGCGCTTTTAGTGGCGAAGCTCCGCCTGGACCTTGAAGACCTGCGCTTGCGAGCCGAACGGATCACCCGCGGGCGCAGCCTGCGTGCTCGCGATGCGCGGATGGGCGATGAACTTCATCGTGCCGAGCTGCTCGACCATCCGCTTCGCTGCTGCGTCGCTGCGCGCAATGCCCTCCACGACGATCTGCAGGCCATCTGCCTGCACGTCGGTGAGCACGATGTCGCCGGGCAGCCGCGACAACTCGGCGAGCGCCTCGGCCGCGGGGCTCGACTCCTCCGCGAGCACCTTGATAACCTGGTTGCGCTCCAGGAAGTCCCTGAGCATTTTGACCAGGGCGTCGACTTCCCCGGTTTCCCGGCGCAGGGGCGCGAGCGCCGACTCGAGCGCCGTGTTCTCGGCCTGCTGTGCATCGATCCTGTGATCAATGAACTGCCGGACGATTCCCGCCGCGAAGAGCGTCGCGACCACTACGCCCGCGACGAGTCGGGCCGCGTTCAGACGCCGATCTCCCGCGCCGGCGCGACGCCCGGCACGATTTCGAGCGCGACGTCGCCGGAGACGCGCGCTGCGCCGTCCCCGAGCCACACGACGCGCTTGCCTTCGCGCGCGAGTCGGATCGCGAGCTCCTCGGATCCGGCGTCGGTGTGAATGCGTTCCGCCTCGCGGCGCGCAAGGTCGACAACTACCTGCGGGACATGATCCTCGTAGAGCACCACATCCGCCGTCTGCAGTATGCGGAGTGCGCGTAGCGTGAGCAGCTCCGGCTCGCCCGCTCTCGCGTCCACCAGGTAAACCATTCCCTCGGCGCCTTGCGAGGCGCCGCCCGCGCCCAGGTTCTGCTCCAGCATCCGGGCCGCTTCGTCCTCGCGCCCGGCAAACACCAGGTCGGCGATTGGCCCGTCGATGACGCTCTTCCAGAACCGGCGCCGCGACGCGGCATCCTGGATCTTGCGCTTCGAAGCTTCGCGAAAGCGCGCCGCGAGCGCCCCCAGGCGCCCGAATGCGAACGGCACGGCGGTTTCAACGATGCCGCGCAGCTTGCGCGCGAGCAGAGGCGATGCGCCACCCGTAGAGATCGCTATCTGCACCGGCGCGCGGTCCACCAGCGCCGGCATGATGAAGGTAGAGCGCGCGGCATCGTCGGCGACGTTTACCGGGATGCGCTGAGAGCGCGCGGCGTTGGCTACCGCCTCGTTCACCGATGCGTCATCGGTCGCCGCGATCGCGATCTCCGCGCCCATGACATCGCCCGGCTGGAAACGCCGCGGCTCGTGGCGGATCGCGCCGAGCGTAGTGAGCTCCGTGAGGCGCGCACACAGGTCCGGTGCGACGACCGTGACCCGTACGCCGGAGCGCAGCAGGGTTTCCACCTTGCCCGCCGCAATCGCTCCGCCGCCGACGACGACACCGGGCTTGCCGCGCAAATCGAGAAATGCGGCGAAGTAGGGGCGGTCAGCGGCTGGAATCATCGGCACGTGTGCCGAGCAGCGCGTCGGCGCGCGCCTCATCCTGCGAAGAGAGTGTCGCGGCCGGTATGCTGCGCCGGCGCCGTACGAACATCCATACGGCGGCGAATCCCACGATCAGCAACGCGAACGGCCCGATCCACAGCAGCACGGTCGAGCCCTTGAGCGGCGGCCGGTAGAGCACGAAATCGCCGTAACGCTGCACCATGTAGTCGCGGATCTCGGCGTCCGATTTCCCGGCCTTGATCTGCTCGCGCACCTGGTTCTTCAAGTCCATCGCGAGGCCGGCTCGCGATGCGATCAGCGATTCGTTCTGGCAGACGAGGCAGCGGAGCTCTTCCGCGATCGCACCGAGCCGCGCCTCGACCTGCGGATCGTCGGCAAGCGGCGCGGCTTCCCGCGCGAGCGCCCCGCAGCTCAGCAGCACCAGCGCCAGCGCTGCGATGACTCTGTTCACCGCTCGAGCTCGGCGATCATTGGCAGGATCTTGCCCTTCACCAGTTCCGGTGTCACCGGGCCGATCTGCTTGAAGCGGATCACGCCTGCGCGGTCGATGAGATAGGTCTCGGGAACGCCATACACGCCGTAGTCGATGCCGATCCGCCCGTCGGCATCCACGACCGAGAACTGGTACGGATCGCCGAACCGCGACAGCCACTTCAGGGCGTCGTCGTTCTGGTCCTTGTAGTTGAGCCCGACGAGCGGCACGCGCTTGGTGCGCGCAAAGTCGACGAGCACCGGGTGCTCGTCGCGGCACGTGACGCACCACGATGCCCAGACGTTCAGCAGCCAGACCTTGCCGCGCATGTCGGCGGGCGAAAAACGCTCCGCGCTGCCGAGACGCGGCAGCTGGAACGCGGGCGCGGGCTTGCCGACGAGGGGCGAGGGCACTTCGCGCGGATTGAGCGTCAGGCCGACCGCGAGCAGAGCGAGCAGCGCGAGGAACACGCCAACGATCGCGATGCGCACGGTGTCAGGCCCTCCCGGCCGCGAGCGCGGATTGCTCGACGCGCTCGCGCGCTTTCACGCGATAGCGCCGATCGGTGAGTGCCAGGAACCCGCCGAACGCCATCAGCACGCACCCGCCCCAGATCCAGTCGACGAACGGCTTGACGTGCGCGCGCACGCTCCACGCGCCGCCGCCGAGCGGATCGCCGAGCGCCACGTAGACGTCGCGCGTCAGCCCGGGATCGATTGCTGCTTCGGTCATCGGCATCTGCGAGGAGAAGTAGTGGCGCTTCTCCGGATACAGCTTCCTCACCACCTGACCATCGCGCAGCAGCTCCACTTCCGCCACGACCGCGGTGTAGTTCGGTCCGGGCGCCTCGCGCACGCCGATCATGCGCACGCCGTATGCGCCCAGCGTCAGCGTGTCGCCCGGCGCCATGCGCACCTCTTTTTCGCTTTCGTAGCCTTTCGAGAGCGCGACGCCGACGACGAATACCGCGAGCCCGAGGTGCGCAACGTGCATGCCCCAGTAGTGGCGCGGCTGGCGCGCGAGCGCGGCGAGCCGCGTGCGCACGCCCGGCCCGGCCGGCGCGACGCGCGCGCGCAGCTGCAGCCATGTCGAGGCGACG
>DASYPC010000116.1:0-1643 GCA_036007105.1 Burkholderiales bacterium
CGATCCCGTACGCAAGTATGTGAATCGACTCTCCGATCTCCTTTTCGTGCTGGCGCGCGTGCTCAACCGTGACGCGGGCGGCACCGACGTTCTCTGGCGGAAGGACCGCCAGCGCGCTTAGCCGGCTGGGTTCGATCGCCATGCAGAGCGACCCCGCGAAGCAGCTCGAGCGCAATGCGCGCCTGATGGAATTGCTGGCGCGGACCGCGCTCAAGGACCAGCAGGCGTTCGCCGAGCTCTACCGCTTGACCTCTCCGCATCTGTACGCCGTGGCGCTGCGTATATTGAGGGAAGCGGCTGCGGCCGAGGAGGTCCTGCAGGAGAGTTTCGTCAACATTTGGCACCACGCCGGGTCCTACGTCGCCGCCAGGAGCCAGCCGCTGACGTGGTTGACCAGCATCGTCCGCAATCGCTGCCTGGATCAGTTGCGCCGGCGCGAGGTCGAAACCGTAACGATGGACGATGAGGAAGAAGGCGTGGCGATCGCGGCCGAGGATCCGACTCCACTGGAGATGCTGCTCTCCGGCGCGGACGCGCACGCGGTCAGGGACTGCGTCGAGGCGCTGGAGCCGGGCCAGAAGCAGGCGATCGCCTTGGCCTTTTTCCAGGGCCGGTCGCACTCCGAGCTCTCGCGACATCTGGGACAGCCGCTGGGTACCGTCAAGTCGTGGGTGCGCCGCGGCCTCGAGCGCCTTCGGGACTGCCTCGACCGCGTCGGGGTGACCCGATGAACCTCCGCGATCCAGAGCGTGCCGATGCCTTGGCCGGCGAATACGTGCTCGGTACGCTGCGTGGGCGCGCGCGGCAGCGGTTCGAGCGTCTGGCACGCACCGAGCGGATCGTGGCCGATGCGGTGCGCGGCTGGGAAGAGCGCCTTTTGCCGCTCGCGGAGGCGTTGTCCCCGATCGCTCCGCCATCCCGCGTCTGGGCCGCGATCATGGCCCGCATCCGGAGCGCCACCGCGGCGCCCCGCGCGCGGTCGTTGCTCTGGACTCGTGTCGGATGGTGGCGCGGCTTCGCATTCGTGGGTCTCGCGACTTCGCTCGTACTTGCGCTCGCGCTGCTCAAGCCCGCGCCGGAGGTGCCCGAGGGCACGCTGGTCGTCGTGCTGGCGGGACAGGACGCCAAGGCGGCGCTGGTCGCGACTGCGGCTCGAAATAGCCGCTATCTCAGCGTCAAAACGATAACTCCGGTTGCCGTTGCGCCCGATCGTGCGCTTGAGCTATGGATGCTTCCCGAAACAGGCAATCCGCGCTCGCTGGGCGTCGTCTCGACCATCGCTCCGGCCGGCGTCGCGCGCATCGAGCTGCCCGCGGCGGCGGATCAAGCGCTGCAGAATATTCCGGCGCTGGCGATAAGCCTCGAGCCTGCAGGCGGCTCGCCGACCGGGCTGCCGACCGGGCCGGTGCTCTATAGCGGCCCGGTGCAACGCCTCTACTGATGCAGAACTGCTGCGCAGGCCGCCGTTGACTAGGATGCGTCGCCGCGCCGCGGGAGCCAGTCCGCGAGCGTGTCGAAGACCGAAGACCTGCGCCTGCCGATGACCTCGATGCGCGAAGGCTCGATGGTCACGACCATCGGTGGACGCTCGACTTTATCCGAGTGCACCTGTGACGCGCCGTGCTGCCGATTCGCCGGCTCGA
>DASYPC010000117.1:0-7827 GCA_036007105.1 Burkholderiales bacterium
CGCACCCTCTCGCGCGACGCGCGCATCGAGCTCGCGACTGCGCTCGAGCGAGCCGAATTTGGCGCGCCGATAATCCGCGCGCACCACGCCTTGCGTCGGCATGTCAGGGTTGAGCTGGAACGGCAGCCACTCGATCCGCGGCTCGATTTCCTCCCCGAGCAGCGCGAGCGCCTTTGCCAGGCGCCGCTTGCCGATGTAGCACCACGGGCAAATGACGTCCGACGCGACTTCGATGTGGAGCAGCTTCGCCACTAGGGGAGGCGCCGCTTCTTTGGGTCCGGGATGGTCCAGAAATAGATCGTGCGCCCGGTCGATTCGAGCTTCTTGTCCGGCTTCCAGTCGCCCATGTCGAACTGGTGCGAAACGATGCGCGTGCCTGGCTTCAGCTCCGCCCAGAGCCGCGGCCGCAGCTTGACGTTCAGCTCGGGCAGCAGATAGAGCGTCACGACCGTCGCTTCCCGGAAGTCGGAGAGGAACAGGTCCGCCTGGCGAAACTCGACCAGGTGGGTGACTCCCGCCTTTTTTGCGTTCTCCTGCGCTTCGGCAATGCGCGCAGGATCGATATCGATCCCGACCGCGCGCACGCCATAGATCTTCGCTGCGGCAATCGGAATGCGGCCATCCCCCGAGCCGAGGTCGTACAGCACGTCGCCTTTCTTCACGTCCACGAGGCGGAGCATGTCCTCGACCACCTCGTGCGGCGTAGGAACAAAGATGACGTCGGGCGTGCGCGGCGCGCGCTGGGCCTGCGCCTGGGCCGCAGCAGGTCCTGCGGCGAGCAGCACTGTAAAAAGGAAAACGATCGAAAGCGGCATAACCCTTCCCCGGGGAACGCCACGCTCGAGTGCGCGGCTGCCCTGATTATGCCCGAACGGCGCGGATAGGCCTGCGGCTACTGGTTGAGACCGGCGATCCAGCGGTTGCGCACGAGCGCTTCGGCGTGCGAGGCGCAAGGCGCAGCGGACGAAGAGATCTCCCCGCTGAGCGCGTCCTCGATGTCACTCGTGCCCAACACCTCGATGCGTGCCCAGACGATTGTGCAAATCGCCAGCGCCATCGCGATGATCGCGATTAGATCGATGCCTGCTGTCGGTTTGCGTTCGAGTCGCATGGGAATTCAAGAGCGCCTGCTCCCATGTGGCACGCAAGAGTCGGGCCAGCCGGGCGACTGCATTCCCGCGGCGCCGGGCGGGTCAATCGCCCGCGATGGTCATGCCTTCGACGAGGATCGAGCCCGTTCGCCTCGAACCGCGCACCACTGCGTCGCTTGCGACGCCCGCGATGCACCGGAACATGTCGCGCAGATTTCCGGCCACCGTGATTTCCTCGACCGGGAACGCAATCTCACCGCCTTCGACCCAATATCCGGCCGCACCCTGAGAGAAATCTCCGGTGACGAGATTGACACCATGGCCGAGCACCTCGGTGACGAAGAGCCCGCGGTGCAGCCGTCGCAGCATGCCGCGCAGGTTCGTGCGTTCCGAGCGCACGACGAGATTGTGGTTGCCGCCCGCGCTGCCGGTGGAGCGCAGGCCGAGCTTGCGCGCGGAATAGCAGCCGAGAAAGTAGCCTTGCAGCACGCCGTCGCGCACCACGGCACGCTCGGCGGTTGCGACGCCCTCCTCGTCGTAGGGCGAGCTTGCGAGGCCCTGCCGCTCGCGCGGCCGCTCCTCGATCGTGACCAGGGAAGAAAACACCTCTTTTCCGAGAGCATCGGCGAGAAACGACGCCTTGCGGTACAGGGCGCCGCCGCTTGCGGCCGCGACGAAAGCGCCAATGAGCGAACACGCAACCGGGGCTTCGAACAGCACCGGCACCTTGCAGGTCGCGAGCTTGCGCGCACCCAGGCGTGCGAGCGCGCGCTCACCGGCATAGCGCCCGAGCGCCGCGGGGTCGGCCACTCCGCCGGGAACGCGTGCCGCGCTGTACCAGTCGTCGCGCTGCATCTTGCCGCGATCCTCGGCGATCACCGAGAGCGACAGCGTGTGGCGCGAGGTCGGAAATCCATGCAGGAAGCCGACGCTGTTCGCGAGCACGAACTGCGAATGCTGGGACGAAATCGAGGCCCCCTCGGAATTGCGGATCTTGGGAGAAAGCGCAAATGCTGCGCGTTCGGTCCGCCGCGCGATGTCGATCGCCTCCTCGCTCTCGAGGTCCCACGGGTGAAACAGGTCGAGGTCCGGCGTGTCCTGCGCCAGCAACTCGGGCTCCGGCGGCCCGGCGCAATCGTCCGTGGCAGTCCGGCGTGCGATGGAGAACGCCGCGTCCACGGCCTGGTCGAGCGCTGCAGCGGAGAAATCCGACGTACTGGCGTGGCCGCGACGCGCGTGTGGCCGATCTCCCGCGTAGAGCGTAACGCCGATTCCCTTGTCGCGGTGGTGCTCGATCGTGTCGACCGCGCCTTTGCGCACGGTGACGGAGAGGCCGTAGCCCTCGGACACGTCGCATTCGCAAGCCGACGCGCCGACGCGCTTTGCCCGGGCCAGCATCGACGTGGCGTACTCGCAGAGCTCGCTGTGCGAATACGTGAACCGGTGCTCGGTCGGCATGGCGCGCTATCATAACAGCGCGATGCAAGAGGAATTCGTCAGCAAGACGAAGCGCAAGCAGGAAATGCACGCTCTGCAGGCGCTCGGTGTGGCGCTCGTCGAGCTCCCGCCTTCGCAGATCGATGCGCTCGCCCTGCCGGAGCCGCTCGCCGCAGCAATCCGCGAGGCGCAGCACATCACGAGCCATGAGGGGCGACGCCGACAGCTGCAATACATCGGCAAGCTCATGCGACGCGTGGATGCCGAACCGATCCGCAACGCGCTCGAGGAACTCCAGGGCCGGGCTGCGTCCGCGCGGGCGCGGCACCGCCGGGTCGAGCAGTGGCGCGAGCGTCTGCTGGGCGATGACGACGCGCTCACCGAATTCGCGCGCGAGCATGCGCAGGCCGACCTGCAGGCCCTGCGTACGCTGATTCGCAACGCGCGCAAGGAAATCGCCGCGAAGCGCGAGCCGCACGCCCAACGCGCGCTCTTCAGAATCCTGCGCGAGACCTGTCAATGAACCCCGCCCTGCTCATCGGCCTGGTCTCGATCAGCGACCGCGCGTCTGCCGGCGCCTACCGGGATGAAGGCATCCCGGCGCTGAAGGAGTGGCTCGGCAAGGCGATCACGTCGCCTGCGTGGCGCGACGAGACGCGACTCATTCCGGACGAGCAACCGGTGATCGAGGCAACGCTCAGGGACTTGGTGGATGCAATCGGCTGCCATCTCGTCCTCACTACGGGCGGCACCGGCCCGGCGCCGCGGGACGTCACGCCGGAAGCCACGCTCGCGGTGGCGGACCGGGTCATGCCCGGGTTCGGCGAGCAGATGCGGCAGATCTCGCTGCGCTTCGTTGCGACTGCGATCCTCTCGCGCCAGGTCGCGGTGATCCGCAAGGGAAGCCTGATCGTGAACCTGCCGGGACAGCCGAAATCGATTCGCGAGACGCTGCAGGGCCTGCCGCCCGACGTGCCGGGGATTTTCGCCGCCGTGCCCTATTGCATCGACCTGATCGGCGGTCCTTACATCGAAACCGATGAATCGGTGGTGAAGGCGTTCCGTCCGAAGTCGGCGATCCGGCCGCCGCGCGACTAGGCGCGCCGCGCGGCGCTCAGCACCGCGAGCATCGCGGGGTTTTTCTTTCTGTGCGCGATCGCGATCGGGGTCACGCCTTTGTCGTCGCCCATGCTCGCGTCCGCACCCGCGGCCACCAGCAGCTCCGCCACGGCTACGTGGCCGTCGTTGACCGCCTTGTGCAGCGGAGTCATGCCCCGTTTGTCCGCCTCGTTCACGCCTGCGCCCTTGGCGATCAGCGCGTCGCACACGCGCGCGTGGCCGGACATGGCGGCCTGCATGAGGGGCGTGAGGCCAAGGCTGCTGCGCGGATCCACCCCGGCGCCGCCCGCGAGCAGCATTTCGACGATGTCCAGATAGCCTTTCAACGCCGCCCAGTGCAGCGGCGTGTAGCCCTGCGCATTGGCAGCGTTTACGTCGGCTTGGGCTTTGATCAACTGCGCGGCGACCGCGCCGCGGTTGAACATGGCGGCCTTGATGAGTGGCGTAACGCCGAGCGCGTCCTTCTGGTCCGGCTTGATTCCAGCGCCGAGAAACAGCTTCACTGCCCGCTCATTGCCGCGCTCGACGGCGACGAGGAAACCTTCCTTGCTGTACTCGATCTGCTCGGTCGCGAGCTTGTGGCGCAGCCGCTCGTCGCCCCACGGATCGATCTCGCCGTCCGGGCGCTTCATGCCTGCGGTTTCCAGGATGCGGGTGTGCAGCCGGGAAAGAAGGATGATGTCGGCGGCGACTTCCGCTGGGAATCCGGCCCGGCCGCCTCGCTTGTCGACGATCAGGTCGGAGAAGTGAGTTTCCAGCGCTTCGGTGCCCCACATCGCCATGATCTTGTTGAATACCCGCGAGTACTTGGCCTCGAGCGCCTGCGGATACAGCTCCGGCTTCTTCTCGAAGAATTCGGCAAGCACCGGGTGCATCTTGACCATGGCCGGCAGACCTCGGTTCTCTGTTTTGTGGCAATGCCCGGGGTTCACCGCAGGCACGCGAGCGGGCCGCCTCAGGCGACCCGCAGCCGCAAACTTACTCCAACTGGCTGCGTTTTGCACATTGCGCGCCCTGCACCGGCCCTACGCGGGTGACAGAACGTAGCTCTGCACGGGCTGCTGGAATCCCTTCAATTGCAGCGCTTCGCCCGGTTCGAGCTCACGGCGCCCGGCTTCTCCGTCGAGCAGGGCCGTAGTCCGCGCATCGACAAGCACCTGTCCATGCGCTGCCTCCGAGCACAGTCTCGCCGCCAGGTTGACCGCCGGGCCCACCGCGGTGTATTCGAGGCGCGATGCCGCGCCGATCACGCCGACCGTAACGTAACCGCTCGCCACGCCGACGCCGACGCCGAGCCGCAGTTCCGCGTCCGACCAGCGCGATGTGATAGCGATCCCGCTATCGCGGATGCGCTTCGCCATTTCGAGCGCCCTGCGTGGGTGGTCCGCAAAGGCAACCGGGGCGCCGACGAGCACGAGCACGCCGTCGCCCGCCTGGTCCTTGATCGTGCCGCCGAACCCGGCCGCTGCAGCGCCGACCGCGTCGTAGTACTCGCGCAGGATCGCGATGACCCGGCGCGACGAGGTCGCCTCGGTAAAGGCCGTGAATCCCCGCAGATCGCAGCACACGACCGACAGCTCCAGCGTTTTTTCCTCGGTCGCGCTCTTCAGTCCGCGCACCCGAACGAGCTCGGCGACCTGCGGCGCAAGGAAGCGCGACATGAATTGCGCTCGCCGGCCCTGCACCACGTGATACTGGACCGCTCCGACGAGGAAGATCAGCAGGCCGATCGACGTGGCGAGCGGCGCGATCGTCGGGGGCAGCACGACACCGGACGCCATGAACGGCGCGGCGATGGCAAAGGCGAGCAAACGCACGGCCTCAGCCCGGTCGGGCCGGCGCCGCAGCATCAGCAGGCCGGGAAAGATCCCGAGCACGAGCGAGATCGTGAGCGGCAATGCAAAGAGCCAGAACTCCGGCTCTCCGCGCTCGAATACTTCACTGAAGCCCGCGTTGATGAAATGATCGACCCGCAGCTTCGGGAACGCGAGCGACGCAAGCCCGTAGAACACCGCCAGCCCCTGCGCCACGCGCAGCAGGGCATCCGGCCCGCGGGTCTTCAGATCGCGTGCCGGCACGGTGCGACGCACCCGCAATACCCACTCGTACGCGAAGATGAACGCGAGCGTTTCGGGAATCGCGAAGACGCCGTCCCAGGCGGCGACGCCGCGTTGCACGTGCAAGGGATAGGCGACTTGCGAACCGACGCCGATGGCAAGGCCGACCGAAGCGAGAAACAGCGACAGCGCGCGGCTGGTCGGTGAAGAGCGATCGGCGATGATGAACGAGAGCGCCATCCCCATCGCAAGGAGCGAAGTGATCACGTGCTGGGAGGTGTCGAGGAGTACCGGTGCGGGCGGCATCCCTTAGGATCGCATACGCCAACCGATACAATCCACGGATGACACAACCCCTTGAAACGATTGAAATCGAGACCGGCGCGCGACCCGACGCCGCGGTGATCTGGCTGCACGGGCTCGGCGCAG
The DNA here is from genome assembly GCA_036007105.1 of Burkholderiales bacterium. Taxonomy (GTDB): domain Bacteria; phylum Pseudomonadota; class Gammaproteobacteria; order Burkholderiales; family SG8-39; genus 2-02-FULL-66-14. Next base: position 6,134 of record DASYPC010000117.1, read on the forward strand.
ACGGCCATGACTTCGAGCCGGTCGTGCCGGAACTGCGTCTTCCCGGGCATCTCGCCGTGCGCTTCGTCTTTCCGCACGCGCCGGTGCGCCCGGTGACGATCAACCAGGGCATGCGGATGCGTGCCTGGTACGACATCGTGCAATTGGGCGGCGGCCGGGAAGACGAAGCGGGGATTCGCGCTTCGCAGCAGCAGCTCGAGGGTCTGATCGAACGGGAGAGCGCGCGAGGCATCCCGCCGCGGCGCGTCGTGCTGGCCGGATTCTCGCAGGGCGGAGCGATTGCACTGCAAACCGCGCTGCGCTTTCGCGAGCGGCTGGCGGGCACGCTTGCGCTATCGACCTACTTGCCGCTCGCCGCGAAGCTCGAAGCGGAACGCAGCGCGGCCGGGCGCGAAATGCCGATCCTGATGGCGCATGGCACGCATGACCCCATGATCTCCATCGAGCACGCGCGGCGCTCGCGTGATGTGCTGGTGGCGCTCGGCTATCGAGTCGCGTGGCGCGAATACGCGATGCCGCATTCCCTGTGCGCCGAGGAAGTCTCCGACCTCGCGGCGTGGCTGACGCAGGTCCTCTGACCCGTTACCATAGCGGCTCGTTTCACGCGATATGAAGCTGAACCCGGGCGAGCAGCAGTACCTCGATCTTCTCGGGCACGTGCTCGAGCACGGCGCGGCCAAAGGGGACCGCACCGGCACCGGCACGCGCTCGGTGTTCGGCTGGCAGATGCGCTTTGCGCTCGACCCAAGCTTTCCCCTGCTGACCACCAAGAAGCTGCACTTCAAGTCGATCCTGTACGAGCTGTTGTGGTTCTTGCGCGGCGAGACCAACGTCCGGTGGTTGCAGGAGCATGGCGTAACGATCTGGGACGAATGGGCCGACGCCAACGGCGAGCTCGGCCCGGTCTATGGGTACCAGTGGCGAAACTGGAAAACCCCCGACGGCCGGGTGATCGACCAGATCTCGCGGGTCATCGATTCGATCCGCAAGGCCCCCGAATCGCGGCGCCACATCGTCACCGCCTGGAATCCGGCCGACGTCGATCGCATGGCGCTGCCGCCGTGCCACGCGTTGTTCCAGTTCTATGTGGCCGATGGGCGGCTGTCCTGCCAGCTCTACCAGAGAAGCGCGGATCTCTTTCTCGGCGTGCCGTTCAACATCGCGTCCTATGCGCTGCTGACACTGATGGTCGCTCAGGTGACGGGTCTCAAGCCCGGCGACTTCGTGCATACGCTGGGCGATGCGCACCTGTATCTGAACCACTTCGAGCAGGCGCGCGAGCAGCTTGCGCGTGCGCCGAATCCGTTTCCGCGCATGCGCATCAACCCGGCAGTGCGGGATTTGTTCGAGTTCTGCTACGAGGACTTCACGCTGGAAGGCTACGAGCCGCACCCCGCGATCCGCGCACCGATCGCGGTGTAGCTTTTTACAGGCTCCCGCGGATGAGAAACTGACCGGCGTAGATCAACCCGGCGCCGGCAAAAACGTACACCCACCAATCACCGAGCTTGTCGCGGCGCGTCGCCGCGATCTGGTCCTGCGCGAACCAGGCGAACATGGCGACCCCGACCAGCGCGAGAGCGATCGCGCCCAGAGAATTGAGACTGCCGCCGATGAGTTGCGCGAGCCAGCCCTCGGGGGCAATCAGCTTGTAGATCGTGCCGCCCACACCGAGCATGATCAGCACCAGCAGC
>DASYPC010000118.1:0-9542 GCA_036007105.1 Burkholderiales bacterium
GATGAGCCGCTCGACGCGGAGATCCGCGCCTGCGCACAGCAGGCCGTTCGGGTCGCGGAGCGCGCGTTCGACCGGAGGGAACGGATCCTCCGGCCCGAGCCACGGGACCACCTCAGCACTTCACCTGTTGCCGGCAATACGCGTCGAGCTCGGTGACGACCGAGGTCGCGCCGACCGGCGTCTTCGTCGTTCCGCCGCGCTCGAGCTCCAGCCGGACCGCGTACTTGGCGAAGAATTTCTCGAACATCTCGCCACCGAGGGTTCCGACCGCATAGAGCTCGTCGCTACCCGGCACATGCTCGAGCAGGATGGCGGCCAGCGGCTGTGGCGCGGGACCCGCCACGACCCTGGCGCCGCGCGCGGGATCGTACTGGCTGTGCTCCGCACAGCAGTGGATCACATTGGCATGGCGATTGCCCGCGCCGCGCTCGGTGCGATAGCTGATGAAGCTGATGTCGCGCGTCGGGTAGGCGAGCTGGTGGGCGCAGATCGCGGAGTAGGCGACGATCGAGCGTTGTGCCCCGACGCCTCCCGGCCATTCGTAGGTCTGCTTGTCGGCGGTCGAGAGGCGTGCCGGTGCGCTCGCCGGCTTGCCGAGGTTGAGCAGGAAGCACGGCGTCGTGTCGTACGGATAGTGAAAGATCAGGTTGCGGTGCGGCGGGATCCGGGCAGCGCGCAACGGGCTCCCGCCCGGATCGAGGAGTTTTGCGCGCGCATAGAAATGCGGAGTCGCGTCGGCGGCTGCTGCGGCGATCGCCGCGAGCGGTGCGGTGCCGGCCGCGGCGCCAGCGGCGCAGAAGCGGATGAATTCGCGCCGCTGCATGCGCTGGATTGTACCGCTAGAGGTTGTAGCCCTTCTCGTTATGCAGCACGGTATCGAGCCCTTCGGTTTCTTCCTCGGGCGTGGCTCTCAACCCTGTGAGTGCCTGGGTGAGCTTGAGCAGAAGCAGCGTCACAACGCCGGACCACACGCCGACGGCGATCACACCCGTCACCTGCACCAGCAACTGGTCGCCCATCGACATCTTCTCGGGAAGTCCCATGCCGCCGAAGGTCGCCGACACGAAGATCCCGGTGAGGATCGTGCCCATCGCGCCGCCTACGCCGTGCACCGGAAATACGTCGAGCGAGTCATCGACCTTGAGCTTCTGTTTCATGTAGCTCGTGCAAGCAAAGCATAGGGTGCCTGCCGCCGCGCCAATGACGAGCGCGCCCATCGGCCCGACGTAGCCCGAGGCAGGCGTGATCGTGCCGAGTCCGGCGACCATGCCGGTGACGATGCCGAGCACCGAAGGCTTTCCGTAGCGCAGCCGCTCGCAGATCATCCACGCCAGCGATCCGGTCGCCGCGCCGATGTGCGTCACCAGCATCGCCATGCCCGCGGACCCGTCCGCTGCGAGCGCGCTTCCGGCATTGAACCCGAACCATCCAACCCAGAGCATGCACGCGCCGGTTACAGTCATGGCAAGGTTGTGTGGCGGCATCGCAGTTTCAGGAAAGCCTCTGCGCCGACCCAGGACGAGCGCGCACACGAGCGCGGCAATGCCCGCGTTCAGGTGTACGACCGTGCCGCCGGCGAAGTCCATGATTCCCATCTTCGCAAGCCAGCCGTCGCCCCACACCCAGTGCGCGACCGGGCAATAGACGAGCAGCAGCCACAGCAGACTGAACAGGAGCATCCCGGAGTAGCGCACTCGCTCGGCGTAGGCACCGATCACCAGTGCGGGGGTGATGATCGCGAACGTGAGCTGGAACATCGCGAACACGGTCTCGGGGATGCTGCCCTTGACCGTCTTGGCGTCGATTCCGGCGAGGAACGCTTTGGAGAATCCGCCGTACCAGGCGTTGAGCGGTCCCCCATCGCCAAAGGCGATGCTGTAGCCGACGACGACCCACGCGATCGTGACCAGGCAGGTAATCGAGAAGCACTGCATCAGCACCGAGAGGACGTTCTTCGCACGGACCAGGCCGCCGTAGAAGAGTGCGAGACCGGGCAGCGTCATGAACAGCACGAGCACGGAGGACGTTAGCATCCAGGCCGTGTTTGCCGGGTCGAGCTTCAGCGGATCGGCGGCGAGCGCGAGGGGCGCGTGGACGAGCAGCAGGGCAATCAATGCGATACGGGACGGACGCGTCATCGGCAAGCTCCTCCTCCTTGGCCGGTGTTCGTGGATCGTTTTTCGCGCGGGCGAAAGCATACCGCACGCCGCGCCCGCGCGTGCGGTGTTCAGGCCTGGCGAGGCGGAACTTCCGCGACGTGGAAGCCGAAGGTGCCTTTGCCGCGGTCGGCGAACCAGCGCTCCAGCGTCAGCGAGACGGTGCGGAATGCGATGTCCTTCCAGGGCACCTGCGCCTCTTCGAACAGCGAGACCTCGAGCGATTCGGCTCCGGGGCGGAACTCCAGGTCGAGCACCTGCGCGCGAAAGAACACATGCACCTGGTTGACCCGGGGAACCGAAATCATCGAGAACGGCTCGGCGAGCACGATTTGCGCGCCGGCTTCCTCCACCGTTTCGCGCATGGCCCCTTCGGCCACGGTTTCGCTGTTTTCCATGAATCCCGCGGGCAGCGTCCAGTAGCCGTAGCGCGGCTCGATCGCGCGCCTGCACAGCAGCAGGCGTCCCTGCCATTCGGGAATCGTGCCGACCACCAGCCGCGGATTCTGGTAGTGGATTTCGCCGCAATGATCGCAAATGTAGCGCGGCAGGCTGTCGCCGGGAGGTACGCGGTGCGCGACGGGTGAAGCGCAGTTGGAGCAGAATTTCATCGGGCAAGCGCGGCCGGCAATTCGCCCAGGCCGCTCACCATTCCGTCGGGCTGGAAATCGAGCCGGTCGAGGGGCGCGCCGGCCCGATTGATCCACCAGACCCGGAACCCGAATGACTTCGCGCCGAGCGCGTCCCAGCCGTTCGACGACACGAAGCCGATCTCCGGCGGTGAAAGATCGAGCCGCTTTGCCGCAAGGCCATACACCTCGGGCGCGGGCTTGAAGATCTTTTGCTCATCGACGCTCAGCACCGCGTCGAACGCAAGCCCGGATCGTTCCACGAGGGGCCCGATCATGTCGGGCGAGCCGTTCGTAAGGACCGCGAGCCGATACCCGGCGGTGCGCAGCACAGCCAGCGCATCGCTCACGTCAGGATACAAAGCAAGGCGCACGTACTCTCGCATCAGCGTGGCGATCTTCTCTTCGTCGACCGCGAGATCGAGCGCGGCGCACGCGTACGCCAGCGCATCGCGCGTGACTTGCGAGAAAGGAACGTAGCGGCGCATCAGGCTTCTCTGCCACGTCCACTCGAGCTGTTTCGAGCGCCAGAGCTGCGAGACCTTCGTGCCTGCGCCGGGCCAGAACGATTCGCAGCGCTGCGCGACGGAATGCACATCGAACAGCGTGCCGTAGGCGTCGAAGACGAGAGCCGCGGGTTTCATCGGATCGCGCGATGGTAAACTCGCCCGCGGCAAAAAGCGAAACGTCCCGGCCCTTGAACGATCGCTACGAAGAGCTGTACCGCAGTTGGCGCTGGGAAGTGCCGGCTCGCTTCAACCTCGCCCGGGCGTGCTGCGGGCGGTGGGCCCACGACCGCTCCCGCTTCGCGCTGTACTGGGAAGACGAATCGGGTGCGACCTCGGCCTGGACGTTCTGGGACATCCAGCAGCAAGCCAACCGGCTTTCCAATGCGCTCGCGGCGCTCGGCGTGCGACGCGGCGACCGGGTCGCGCTGCTGCTCCCGCAGCGTCCGGAAACCGCGATCGCGTTCATGGCGATTTTTCAGATGGGTGCGATCGCCCTGCCGCTTTCACACCTGTTCGGACCGGAAGCGCTCGAGTACCGCTTGAGCGATGCGCAGGCGAGCGTCGCGATCGTCGAGCCGACGACGTTGCCGAACCTGCTCGCGGTGCGGGACCGGCTCCCGCAGCTTGCGCACGTGATCGGTGTAGGCGGCGCGCGTGAATCGCGAGTGGAAGCCTGGGAGACGCTGCTCGGCAGGGCGAGCACGCGCTTTGACTGCGTGGACACCGGGTGCGACGACCCGGCGCTCATCATCTATACCAGCGGTACGACGGGCGCTCCGAAGGGCGCCTTGCATGCGCACCGGGTGATTCTCGGCAACATTCCTGGGTTCGTCTATTCGCACGACTTCTTCCCGCAGCCGGGCGATGCGTTCTGGTCTCCGGCCGACTGGGCTTGGGCGGGCGGGCTGTTCGATGCGCTGCTGCCGAGCTGGTATTTCGGCATTCCGCTGCTCGGCTACAGGGGCAAGTTCGACGCCGAGCGCGCTTTCACGCTGCTCGAGAAGTACGGCATCCGCAACGCGTTCCTGTTCCCGACCGCGCTCAAGCTGATGATGAAGGCGCTGCCCGAGCCGCGCTTGCGCTTCGATCTCGGGCTGCGCTCGATCATGAGCGGAGGCGAAGCGGTCGGCGTGACCGTGATCGAATGGGCGCGCGAGCAGCTCGGCGTGACGATCAACGAGATTTTCGGCCAGACGGAGATCAATTACGTGGTCGGCAATTGCCATGCCGCGTGGCCGGTGAAACCGGGCGCGATCGGGCGTCCCTATCCCGGGCACCGCGTGCGCGTGATCGACGAGCACGGCGCCGAGAAGTCGCGCGGCGAGCTGGGCGAGATCGCGGTGGCCCGCGCCGACCTGCACGGCGCGCCGGACCCGGTGTTCTTCATCGAGTACTGGAACAATCCGCAGGCCACCCAAGAGAAGTTCATCGGCGAATGGGGCTGCACGGGCGACCAGGGACGGATGGATGAAGACGGCTACGTCTGGTACCAGGGCCGCACCGACGACGTGATCAAGAGTTCCGGTTACCGCATCGGGCCGGCCGAGATCGAGTCGTGCCTCGTGAAGCACGCAGCCGTGGCGAACGCGGCGGTGATCGGCAAGCCGGATGCGGCGCGCGGCGAGGTGGTCAAGGCGTTCATCGTGCTCCAGCCCGGCCACGCGCCTTCGCAGGCCCTGATCGACGAGATCCAGCAGCACGTGCGCGAGCGGCTTGCGCCCTACGAATATCCGCGCGAGATCGAATTCATCGACGCGCTGCCGATGACGACGACCGGCAAGGTGCAGCGCAAGGAACTGCGCCGCCGCGAAGAAGGGAAGTAGCCTACTGCGCGTGCCGCAGAGACTTCTCAGGACGACGCGGAGTTCTAGGCTGCCGCCGACCTGCGTTCCGGCGCGGCGCGTCCCATGACGACGCGGTTGCGGCCGGCGGCCTTCGCTTCGTAGAGCGCCTCGTCCGCTGTGCGGATCAACGCGTCGGGGCCCGTCGCATGCTCGGGATAGAGAGCAAGCCCGATCGAGACCGTGATGGGGTCGAGCGCCTTGCCTTGATGACGCAGATTCAGCCCTTGGACCGCCGCGCGGATCTCCTCGGCACGGCGGTGGGCGCCCTCGAGCGTCGTGTCCGGCAGCACGAGCACGAACTCCTCTCCGCCGTAGCGGCAGGCGATGTCGCTGCCGCGGATATGGGCCATCAGCAGCCTGGCCACGTGTGTGAGCACGAGATCTCCGGCGTCGTGTCCGAACGTGTCGTTGACCCGCTTGAAGTGATCCAGATCGATCATCAGGACCGCGAGCGAATTGCCCGTGCGCTGGGTGCGGATCAATTCGCGCGGCAGGAATTCGGCGAGGTAGCGGCGGTTCACCAACCGGGTGAGCGGATCGGTCACCGCCTGCGTATGCAGGTTGTGCAGGGCGGCGCGCAGTTCTGCCATCGTGCGGGTGCGCTCGCTCACCATCGCGCTCAGGACCAGCCCGGTGATCACCAGCGTGCACGTGAAGAGGAGCAGCAGCAGCAGCGACTCGTTCAGCGCAGTCGGGGGTGCCGAAGCGAGGTTGTCCATCGTGTCCTTGAAGGCGATTGCGCACACCGCCGCCGTCACCGTGGTCACCTCTCGCTGGGTGAAGCGGAACGCTGCCCACATGATGAAGGGCACGATCACGAACGCGCGGGCGAACGGCGCGAGCGGTGCTGCGACGTAGCCGAAGACGGCGATCGCTGCGATCAGCAGCAGCAGCATGAAACAGAAGCCTTCGTAGGGGTAGCGCGGGTCCCACCGCAACGCGTCGCGCGACGACCAGGCGAGCAGCAGCGGCGTCACGATGACCATACCGGACACGTCGCCTTGCCACCAGGTGAGCCAGTTGCGCACCAGTTCCTCCCAGTGGAGGGAATTGGCCAGCGAAAGCGGAGCGAGCGCGACTGTGGCCGCGATGGTTGCGCTGGCCGCGGCCAGCGCCACGAACTTGAGCACGTCCTCGCCGTGCTCGAAGCGCTGGGGAACGCCGATCGAGCGCCGGATCATCGCGGTAGCGGCGAGCGCTTCGAGCGTGTTGCCGGTTCCGATCATCAACGCCGCGAAGATCGATTCATTCACCGTGTAGTTCGCGATCGCGGCGCCAAGCCAGACCCCCGGCCAGAGGTGGCGGCCGAAGAGGAGCAGCGCAGCCAGGGCGATTCCCGAGGGCGGCCAGATCGCGGTCGCGTAGCCGGGCGGAATCGCGAGCAGCAGCGAGGCCTTGGCTACGCCGAGATACACGCTCGCGAGCAGCACGATCTGCGCGGCCTCGACGACCCGCCGCCACAAGGTCATGACGTACGGCGCCGGGCGCGCCGCAGCCGTGCTCGGGAGGAATGACTTAGAATCGCGCGGATCATTCATAGATTCTGGCACCCTCGACACGAATCGAACGTGCGACCTGCCCCTTAGGAGGGGGCTGCTCTATCCACTGAGCTACGAGGGCGGGAACCCGATTTTACCTGCATGAAATCTACCTTCCTTTCACTGACCGCGGCCTGCGCGCTCGCTTCGGCCGCAGCCGCGCAAAGCTGGGCGTGGGACGACGGGACGGTGCCGTTCGTGGTCTCGCCGCTCGAAGTCGTCGACCGCATGCTGCGCCTGGCCGAGCCCCGACCCGGCGAGCTGCTCGTCGATCTCGGCTCGGGCGACGGCCGCATCGTGATCGAGGCGGCGAAGCGCTACGGTGCGCGCGGGCTCGGGGTCGACATCGATCCGACCCTGGTTGCGCGCGCGACGGAGAATGCGCGTCGTGCCGGGGTCGATGGGCTTGCGCATTTCAAGGTGCAGGATTTCTTCGAAACCGATCTGCGCGGCGTGAGCGTCGTCACGATGTATTTGCTTCCCGAAGTCAACCTGAAGCTGATGCCGAAGCTGCTGCAGGATCTCAAGCCGGGAGCGCGCGTGGTGTCGCACGACTATGAAATGGGCGGCTGGCGCCCCGACGAGACGATCGAGCTCACGGTCGCGGAAAAGATGGTCGGCCCGACCGGGCGCTCGCGCGTCCACCTGTGGTTCATTCCTGCCGACGTGCGCGGCACCTGGAGGTCGGAGCTGAAAGAGCACGGCGGCTCGTGGGAGTTCCGCGTCGAGCAGATCTACCAGCGGCTCGACGTCACGGCGCGCGCCTCCGGCATCGAAGTCGCCGTGCGTGGTACCCGCCTGCGGGGCGACGAAGTCAAGGTGGTCGCAAGCGGCAATGTGGACGGCAAGCCCTGGAATCATCTGTTCCGGGGAATCCTGAAGGGCGATCGCATCGAAGGAGAGTTGCTCGTGTCAGACGGTGAAAACAACAGGACGCTTCCATGGACAGCACTTCGAAACCGGTAGCAGCCGCAAGAGCAGTACCCGGAGGAGCGCCGCAGGCGCTGCTGTCCGTTCCCGACGGCGTGTTCCTGATCGTCGGGATGGTGATCGGCGCCGGAATCTTCAAGGCGCCCTCCATCGTCGCGGGCAATGTGCCGGATGCTCTGTCGTTCGTGCTCGTGTGGGTCGTCGGCGGCGTAGTTTCGTTGTGCGGCGCACTGGTCTATGCGGAGCTTTCGGGGCGGTTTCCGGAAACCGGCGGCGAATACCGCTTCCTGTCGCGCGCGTATGGCCCGGGTACGGCGTTCGTATTCGCGTGGTCGCGCATGTCGGTCATTCAGACCGGGGCGATCGCTGCCGTGGCCTATGTGTTCGGCGATTACGCGCAGCAGATCCTGCCGCTCGGATCGAAGGGCGGGGCGGTCTATGCAGCGCTGGGAGTGATCGTGCTGACCGCGCTCAACCTGGCAGGCACTCCGCAGAGCAAGACGCTGCAGAAGTTGATGAGCATGCTGCTGGTGATCGCGCTCGCTGCAGTCGCTCTCGTCGGGCTGCTCGGCCCCGCACAACCGGCCGCCGCGTCCGCACCCGCGGCGGGTGATCTCGGTCTGGCGATGATCTTCGTGCTGCTTACGTACGGCGGCTGGAACGAGGCCGCGTATATCGCAGGGGAGGTGCGCGATCCGCAGCGCAACATGATCCGCATCCTGGTCGGCGGAATCGCGATCATCAGCGTGATCTATATCATCGTCAACGTCGGATACCTTGCGGCGCTGGGCCTCGGCGGAATGCGCGACTCGAAGGCCGTGGCCGCCGACCTGATGCGCCCGGTCGCGGGTGATGCAGGGGCGGTGATGATCGCGATCCTGGTCTGCGTCGCGACACTGACAACGATGAATGCAGCGATCCTGACCGGTGCACGCACCAGCTACGCATTCGGCCGCGATTTCCCGATGTTTGCGGCGCTTGGCGCCTGGCGCGAAACGGGCAGCACGCCGGCGAATGCGCTGGTTCTTCAGGGTGTCGTGACGCTCGTGCTGGTGCTGGCCGGATCGTTCACGCCCGATGGATTCTCGTCGATGGTTGCCTACACGACGCCCGTGTTCTGGACGTTCTTCCTGTTGTGCGGGGTTGCCGTCTTCGTCTTTCGCGTGCGCGAGAGCGCGCCCGCGTCGTTCCGCGTGCCGCTCTACCCGGTGATCCCGATCGTCTTTTGCGCGGCCTGCGCCTACATGCTCTATTCAAGTGTCAACTACGTGCGCTTTGCGGTGCCTTTCGGCTACGCCGTGCTCGCGGGCCTCCTTGTCATGGCGATCGGCATTCCGCTCTATCTTGCCGCGCGAAGGGCATGACACGCGTCGCCGCAGCGCTGGCGCTCACATTGAGCGCCGCTTGCGCCGCGGCGCAGGACTACGAGCGCGAGAAGCGCTGGGCCGCCCAGGTGGTGCCGAGCGTCGTCGTCGGCGACGCGGTGCAGCTGAAACTGCCGTCGGGACGCGATTTCCTCGGGCTCTACGTGGAACACAAGAGTGCGCCTGCGGCCGTGTTGCTGCTGCACGGAGTCGGCGTCCACCCCGACCACGGCCTCATCGGAATCCTGCGCGTCGCGCTGGCGGACATGGGCTATGCCACGCTGTCGATCCAGTTGCCGGTGCAGAAATCGGACGCGCAAGTCGAAGACTACTATCCCACCGTCTTTCCGGAAGCCGTTGAGCGGATCCGCGCGGCGGGGCGCTGGCTGCAGGAACGCGGCTACCGCAAGCCGGTGCTGCTTTCACACAGCATGGGTGCGTGGATGGCCAACGTCTACTACGAGCAGACGGAAAATGCGCCGTTCGCGGCGTGGCTGTGCCTCGGGCTCACTGGAGGCTTCGGCGGCATGCGCAACGTTCATGTGCCCGTGCTCGACGTCTACGCAGAGCAC
>DASYPC010000119.1:0-5485 GCA_036007105.1 Burkholderiales bacterium
TCGCGGAACTGCGCCACGCGCTCGTCCACGATCCGCTGGTCAATTTCGTCGTACTGGTACATGGTCTGCAGGCCATGGTAGCGCCGTGCTTAATGCCCGCAAAGACTGTTATCGTAGGATGTTATGCTATATTGTAATGAGCACAAGGGATCCGTAACATCATGAAATTACAACAACTTCGCTATGCCTGTGAGGTCGCCCGGCGTGACCTCAACGTTTCGGCGGCGGCGGAGAGCCTGCATACCTCGCAGCCGGGGCTGAGCCGGCAGATCAAGGCGCTGGAGGAGGAACTGGGGGTCAAGATCTTCGTGCGCCGTGGGCGCCGGCTGACCGGAGTCACCGAGCCGGGGCGCGCCGTTCTCGCGATCGCCGAACGGATGCTTGCCGACGCCACGAACCTGAAGCGCGCTGGGGAGGACTACGCGAGCCGCAACCTCGGCACGCTCACCGTGGCGACGACCCATACGCAAGCGCGCTATGCGCTGCCGAAGGCCGTCGCGGCATTCAAGCGCCGCTACCCGAAGGTGCACCTCATCATCCACCAGGGCAACCCGACCCAGGTCTGTGCCCAGGTCGCCGACGGCGAGGCGGACCTGTGCATCGCCACCGAGCAGATCGCCGAGCATCCTGCGCTCGTCGCCTTGCCCTGCTACCAGTGGAATCGCTGCGTCGTCGTACCGCCGCGGCACGCGCTGCTGAAGACACAGCCGCTCACGCTGGAGGCGATCGCCGCCTATCCGATCGTCACCTACGACTTCGCGTTCGCCAATCGCTCGCTCGTTAACCGCGCGTTCGAGCAGCGCGGCTTGAGTCCCAATGTCGTGCTCACGGCATACGACGCGGACGTGATCAAGACCTATGTCGAGCTGGGGTTGGGCGTCGGGATCATGGCGAGGATGGCGTTCGACCCGAGCCGCGACCGTCATCTGCGCGCGATCGACGCCTCGCACCTGTTTCCTTCGTCGACCACGCGCCTCGGAATCAAGCGCGGCGCCTACCTGCGGCGCTTCGCCTACGATTTCATCGAGCTCTTCGCGCCTGCGCTCACGCATGACGTGGTCGAGAAGACGGTCGCCGGGACTACAGGGTCGACGTACGAGCTTTGATTTTTCGCGCTATTCTGTCCCGGTGAAGTGGATCTTCCGCCTGACAGCCGGAATCCTTGCGCTCGCGCTGCTGTGCGTCGCCGCGGTGTACGCGTATCTCAGACTGTCGCTGCCGAAGGTCGAGGGGGAGATCAGGCTCGCGGGACTGAGCGCACCGATCGAGGTGCAGCGCGACCGCTACGGGATTCCCCACATCTCCGCGCAAACGCTCGAGGATGCCGTCTACGGGCTCGGCTTCGCGCACGCGCAGGACCGGCTGTGGCAGATGGAGATGAACCGGCGGATCGCCGCGGGGCGCACGGCGGAGATTCTCGGCCCGGGCGCGCTCGAGACGGACCGGTTCCTGCGCACGCTCGGCGTGCGCCGCGCGGCGCAGGCCAACCTGCCCCAGCTCGACCCCGATACCCGCAAGCTGCTCGACGCGTACGCCGCAGGAGTGAACGCGTTTCTCGCGACCGGCCCGGTGCTGCCGATCGAATTTTGGCTCACGGGCGCGCACCCCGAACCGTGGACGCCGCTCGACTCCGCCGCGTGGATCAAGATGATGGCGTGGGATCTGGGCGGCAACTGGAGGAGCGAGCTGCTGCGCATGCGTCTTTCGAAAACCCTGGCGCTTGCGCGCATCCACCAGTTCGTCTCGCCCTACCCCGGCGAACCGCCGCCGCAGATCGCCGATCTCAAATCGCTCTATGCGCCGCTCGAGCGAGAGGGCGTGCAACTGGCCGAACAGGCGGGGCAGCTGCTTGCATCCGCTCCGGGCGCGCCGGAGGGCGCACTGGGATCCAACAACTGGGTGGTCGCGGGTTCGAGGAGCAGCACGGGCAAGCCGCTGCTGGCGAACGATCCGCACCTCGGGCTCACCGCGCCGCCGGTCTGGTACTTCGCGCATCTTTCCGTGCCCGGACTGAATGTCATCGGCGCGACGCTGCCCGGCGTGCCGGCGATCGTTCTCGGGCGCAACGATCGCATCGCCTGGGGCTTCACCAACACCGGCCCGGACGTACAGGACCTCTACATCGAGAAGCTGGACAGCGCGGGCGGCTACCTGACCCCCGAAGGCCCGCGCGCATTCACCCGCATCGAGGAAACGATCAAGGTCAAGGGCGCGCCCGACGAAAAGCTGCAGGTCCGCATCTCGCGCCACGGCCCGGTGATCTCCGACGTCTCCAGGGTCGCGCAGTCGGAGGCGCCGCGCGGCTATGTGCTTGCGTTCTCCTGGACGGCGCTCGCCGAGGACGACCGCACGCTGCAGGCGGCACACCGCATCGCGCGCGCTCGCGACTGGCCGGAATTCCTCGCGGCGGTGCGCGACTTTCACGTTCCGCAGCAGAACATGGTGTATGCGGATGTCGACGGCAATATCGGCTTCATCGCCGCCGGCCGGGTACCGCTTCGCAAGCCCGAGAACGACCTCAAGGGTCTCGCGCCCGCGCCCGGGTGGGATGCGCGCTACGACTGGGCAGGGTGGGTTCCCTTCGAGGAGCTCCCGCAGGCGTACAACCCGCCAAGCGGCCTCCTCTGGAGCGCGAACGAGAAGATCACCCCGCCGGGGTACGCGCATTCGATTTCCTCGGAATGGGCGCCCCCCTACCGCGCGAATCGCATCGCCGAGCTGCTCGAGGCGACTCCGAGGCACAGCGTGGCGAGCTTTGCCCGCATGCAGAGCGACGTGGTGTCGCTGCCGATGCGCCAGGCACTTCCGCGGCTGCTCGAGACCCCGCCGCGCAGCGCAGAGGCCCGGCGCGCGCTCGATTCGCTGCGCCAATGGGACGGAACGATGGCGGCGAACCGTCCCGAGCCGCTCATCGCCTGGGCCTGGTGGCGCGAGTTCACGCGCGCGTTGTACAGCGACGAGGTGGGGGACGTGTTTCGCGCTCAATGGGGGCCGCGCGCCGTATTCGTGTCGAACGTGCTGGCACGGGCCGATGACCACGAGCGCTGGTGCGACGACATCCGTACGCCGGCAGTGGAAACCTGCGCGGAGCTGCTCGCGGCCGCGCTCGACAAGGCGCTTGCAGACCTGCGCATGCGCTATGGGAACGATCCTTCGTCGTGGCGCTGGGGCGACGCGCATTTCGCCCTTCACGAGCACCGGCCTTTCGGACGCCAGCCGTTGCTCGCGCACTGGTTCGACATCCGCGTGCCGACGCCGGGCGATGCGTACACGGTCAACGCGGGCAGGCTCGACTTCTTCGACGAGCGGCGCCCGTTTGCCAATCGGCACGCGGCGAGCTTGCGGGCTATCTATGACCTTGCCGACCTGGAGAAGTCCGTGTTCATCCACTCCGGCGGGCAATCGGGAAACGTGCTCTCGCCGCACTACGCCGCGTTCACCGAAGCGTGGGCGAAAGGAGAGTACGTTCCGATGGCGAGCGCACGCAGCGCGCTCGATGCGCAGCCACACCGCTTGCTGCGCCTGCTCCCTTTACGCTAGGGACACGCCAATGCCTCGCCCCGGCGCGCTGGATTTGTCGAAGCCGCCGTTTCGCGTGCCTCAGAGGCAGGACGCGGCGGCGGTCGCAGAGGACTTCATCGCCTGTTTCAAGGTCGTGTCTGCCCTGCCCGGCAAGGTCAGCACCTGCCTTCAAGCCGCTCTCGACATCGCCGGATTGGGGCCTGGGGACCCGCTCTGCGTGGCCAGCCAACGGATCGCACGCGACCTGGACGCAGGCATCGGTGCCGGCGGTGCGAACCCTTATCACAACTCGCAGCACTTCTGCGAGGTGGTGCTGAGCGCTCTTTACCTGTCGCTGCTCGCCGGAGTCGCAGCAAGAGAAAAGGTGGAGCTGCTCGCTGCCGCGCTGGTGCACGATTTTCATCATGACGGCAGCACCAACGCGAACGTGCCGTTTCGCCTCGAGCGGCTGTCGGCGGAGGCCGCGTCGCCCTATCTCCAAGGGGCAGGCGTTCCGATGGACGTCCAGGCGCGCATCACCGCTATGATCTTCTCGACGGAAGTGAGCGTCGGGACGCGCTTTGCACGCGAGTGCCACCTGCACTTTGCCGCGAGCGGGCCGCGGCCTTCGCTCTCCGACATCCCCGCGCCGCTCGCGCCGCTTGCGGACGATGCCGGCCTCGCCCTGCAAGCGGTCATCGTCGGCGAAGCTGACGTCCTTTCGTCCGCCGGCCTGACCGTTCAATACGGCGAGCAGCAGCAGGAAAAGCTCGCCGAGGAGTGGAAGAAACCGCTGGGCGCCGATCACAAGGTACGGTTCCTCAACCAGGTGTTTCAGGAGTTCACCGTCGGACATTTCTTTTCCCCCAACCTGCGCGCCCTGAAAAACGCCGCGCAGGAGCGCGCCGACCGGGAGCGTGACTCCGGGTCGCCCCGCTAGGGGCTAGCGCTTGGCTGCGACGCGCCGCAGGTACAGGTTATTAGCGACCAGGGCGCAAATCACCAGCGCCGCGCCGGAGATTTCCGCCGCGGCAAACTTGCGCCCGAGCACGGCCTCGATGACGAACACGCCCACCGGCACGAGGTTGAGCATCAACATCGTGTTGAGCGGCCCGAGATACTTGACGGAAAAATTGAAGCCCAGCACGCCCAGTACCACCGTACCCACGGCGAAGTAGACGATCTGCCAGGCGATCGAGCCGAGCGCCTGCGTCGTCGGCACGACCGCGATTCCCGCAGCGACCGCAACCGCGTTCACGAGAAGCAGTCCGATGGCCCCTGGAAGACACGTCAGCACCGTAAAGCGAATCGGCGACCAACCGGCGAACTGCGGGCTCGCGAGCGTGTAGGTGACCCAGCACAGCGCGCCGAGGAAAACGAGCAAGTCGCCCAGAAGCGCGCCGCCCTCGAATGCGTGCAACGGGTCGCCTCGCGTCACTACGAGCAGCACGCCGGCAAACGCAATGGCGGTGCAAGCCAGGGTAAAACTGGCTGGCCGTAGGCCGCGCGTGAACCAGACCCCGAGCGCAATGAGCGGTGTCTGGATTCCCATGATGATCGCTGCGTGCTCGGGGCGCGTGTACGTCAGCCCATACCACACGAGGAAGTTGAATCCGGTGATGCCGATCAAGCCGAACACCAGGGCTGGAAGGAAACGGCCGTCGTAGCGCAGCGCGCGTTTTCCCTCCATGACGACGAGCAGCCCGACGAAGAGAACGCTGCCGATCGAGTACCGGATCGAACCGAGAGCGAACGCATCGACGACCGGCAGCGCCCGTTTGGCAAGCGGGAAGAGCGGCACCCAGCAGAGGATCGAGACGAGGACCCAGCCGAGGCCGCGCGCAAGGTGCGGCGAAGGAGTCATTTCAGTCGCTGATCACCGCTGTTCGGCACCGCCACTCGTCCGAGGAAAGCTGCGCGAGCATGAACGCGGCGACGTCTGCGCGGCTGATTTTCGCCATGCCTTTCATCGACAGCCGTTCGC
>DASYPC010000120.1:0-5367 GCA_036007105.1 Burkholderiales bacterium
GCGGCGTGCACGCCGGATTTCTTCGGCTTCAACACGAAGCTCGAGCTCCAGTATCGCGGCAGGCTCGACGAGTCGCGGACCAGCGCTGTGCCGAATGCGCGCCGCGACCTCTACGAAGCGATGGTTGGCGTCGCGCGCACGGGCACTGGGCCGAAGGACCAGATCGCGTCGATCGGCTGCTCGATCAAATGGAGAAAGTGAGCGGCTGGCGCGCGAGCGCAGCCGATGCCGCGCAAGCGAAGATCCCCGAAGGCCGGCGCTCGGCGGAGATCCTGCGGCACGGCAGCCTCGAAGTGCGCTGGTACGCACCGAAGGGCTCGGATCCGCAGACGCCGCACGACCGGGACGAGATCTATATCGTTGCGAGCGGCCATGGAATGTTCGTGCGCGGCGAAGAACGCGTCTCCTGCCGGGCGAACGACCTGCTTTTCGTGCCGGCGAAGATGGTGCATCGCTTCGAAGAATTCAGCGCCGACTTCGCGACCTGGGTGATGTTCTGGGGTCCGCAGGGCGGCGAGCGGGACAACCCTTTCCCGTAGGACGTCCGTTCAGCGGGTGCAGGCCCAGGCGGCAATCTGGCACTCGCCGCAGCGGCGCAGCGCTTTCGCCTCGGCCTCCTGGCGCGTAACACCCTTCTCCACCGAGTGCTTCTTTGCGCTGCGCGCGAGCGCGGTGCAGCCGCGGCTCACCGCCGCGATCACTTCGCACTTCTCGTGCCCGCACTGCCGGAGCGCCTCGACCTTGGCTTCCCGGCTCGTCTTGCGATCGGTCGCCCATCCGACGCTGCCGCTTTCCGCGTGGTAGGCGATCGCAGCGAACACGGAGCCGCCGCGGTGCGGTTCGTCGCGCGCACTCGCGGCCGAGGTGCAGAGCGCGCCCAGCGCCAGCAGCGCAAGGAGCGCGGCGCCGTGGTTGCTCACATCGTAGCGCCAACGATCCAGGGCGCGAATTCGTCGTCGCCGTAGCCGAATGCTTCGCTCTTCGTCTTTTTGCCCGACGCGGTCTCGAGGACGAGTTCGAAGAACCGCTGTCCCACCTCGGCGACCGATTCCTTGCCGTCGATGATCGTGCCGCAGTTGATGTCCATGTCCTCTTCCTGGTGCTCATAGAGGGCGGTGTTGGTCGCCAGCTTGAGCGAAGGCGCGGGCTTGCAGCCATAGGCAGAGCCGCGTCCAGTGGTAAAGCAGATCATGTTCGCGCCGCCGGCAACCTGGCCGGTCGCTGAGACCGGGTCGTAGCCGGGCGTGTCCATGTACACGAAGCCCTTCGCCGTCACGGGCTCTGCGTACTCGACGACGTCGACGAGGTTCGTCGTGCCGCCTTTCGCCACAGCGCCGAGCGATTTCTCCAGGATCGTCGTCAGCCCGCCGGCCTTGTTGCCCGGGGACGGGTTGTTGTTCATCTCGTTGCCGTTCCGCCTGGTGTAGTCCTCCCACCAGCGGATGCGGCGAATGAGCTTCTCGCCCACTTCGCGCGACACCGCGCGCCGCGTCAGCAGGTGCTCGGCGCCATAGATTTCCGGAGTCTCCGAGAGGATCGCCGTGCCGCCATTGCGCACGAGCAGGTCCACTGCCGCACCGAGCGCGGGGTTGGCGCTGATGCCGGAATAGCCGTCCGAGCCGCCGCATTGAAGCCCGAG
Source organism: Burkholderiales bacterium (assembly GCA_036007105.1). Taxonomy (GTDB): domain Bacteria; phylum Pseudomonadota; class Gammaproteobacteria; order Burkholderiales; family SG8-39; genus 2-02-FULL-66-14. The sequence goes on from DASYPC010000120.1 coordinate 1,640, forward strand.
CACCAAGTGGCTCGCGGGGACGGTCTCGCGCTTCACCTTGTTCGCTTCGGCAAGCACCGCCTCCACACGCGCGACGCCTTCGCGCACCGCTTTCGCCGTGCCGCCCTTCTCCTGGATCGTGAAGGTCGAGAACGTGTCGCTGCGCTTGAGGCTTTGCTCCGAGACGATGCGGTTGATCTGGTTTGCTTCGCACCCCAGCCCCACGAGCTGCGTTGCGAAGAAATTCGGATGCCGCGCGTAGCCCGCCATCGTGCGGCGCAGGATGTCGATGCCTTCGCCTTCGGAGGCCATGCCGCAGCCCGACTTGTGCGTGAGCGCGACGACGCCGTCGACGTTCGGGTACGCGTCGAGCCGATTCTCGAAATGGCGGGCGATCATCCGCGCAACCGTCGCCGAGCAATTCACGCTGGTCAGAATTCCGATGTAGTTGCGTGTCGCCACGCGCCCGTCCGCGCGCACGATTCCCTGGAAGGTTGCCGCGGGATTCGCGAACTCGACGGGCTTCACGTCCGCACCGAACGCGTAGTCGCGCTCGAACTCGCCCATCGCGACGTTATGCACGTGCACGTGCTCGCCCGCGGCAATGTCGCGAGTGGCGAAGCCGATGATCTGGTTGTAGCGCCGGACCGGCTGGCCTTTCTTCACCTCGCGCACGGCGACCTTGTGTCCCGCGGGAACGGTGCGCGCGAGCCGCACGTTGTTCTCCTTGAGGAGCGCAGTGCCGGCGGGAATCTCGACCCGTGCGATCACGACGTCGTCGGCGGGATTGAGGCGGATGGTCAGGTCTGCGGCTTGGAGCATGGCGGCGTCACCTCGAGGAATCTACATTTTAGGCTGCTCGCGCACTACGCGGTTGGCAAGTACGCCGATCGCGTCGTTCTCTACCTCTACGAGATCACCCGCTTGAAGCGCCGGCACGGTGGGGCCGTCGCAGCCCATCCACAGAACGTCGCCGGGATGGAGCGTTATATAACGCGTCATCCGCGCGATGTAGTGCGCAAGGCTGAAGATCATGTTCTTCGTCCCGTACTCGGACACAGTGCGGCCGTTGATGCGCACGGTAATTTTCTGCGCCATCGGATCGATGCCCGGCACTACGACGGGGCCCATCGGCTTGAACGTGTCGATGCTCTTTGCGCGCCACAGCGTCCGGTCGCTGCGCTGCCACGTGCGCTCGCTCAAGTCGTTGCCCAGCGTGTATCCGGCGATGCAGCCAAGCGCGTCGCGCTCGGAGAGATGCTTCGCTTTCTTGCCGACCACCGCCACGATCTCGCCCTCGTATTCCACCGGGCCGGGCGAATCCGCAGGGATCACGATGTCGGCGCCGCTGCCGATCAGCGCATTTGCCGAGCGATAGCCGATATCCGCCTGCTGCGGAGGCTTCAACGTCATGCCGTGGTGCGCGTTCGCCCACTCGATGTGCGCGCGGTAGTTGATGCCCGCCGCGTAGAAATTCGGCGGGTCGACCGGCGGCAATAGCGTCACCGAGGCGAGCGGCAAGCGCCTTCCGGTGCGCTCGTGACGCTCGAACGGCGCGGCGCTGATCAAGATCACGTCCGCGCCTTCGACGAGACCGTAGGCTGGCCGGCTATCCAGCTCGATGCGACACCATTTCATGAGCGGTGGGAGCTATTCGGCGGTGACGCCGGCGGCAGATGCGCCGCACAGCGCGATGGCAAGCAACAGTCGTTTCATCATGCCGCTTGCTTGAAGAAACGCGTCGCCATCACCTGGCATCGCTTGATGAGGCGCGGCTCGTCGGCGCGATAGTCGGCAACCGCGTTGTGAATCGTCCGCATGTTGTCCCACATCAGCACGTCTCCCTCATGCCAGCGGTTCGCGTAACGGTACTCGGGCCGGGTCTGGTGCTCGAACAGGAATTTGAGCATCGCGTCGCTATCCGCCTGCGGCAATTCGTTGATGCGCATCGCGTATCCAGGATTGGCGTACAGGCACTTGCGACCGGTGACCGGATGGACGAGAAAGATCGGATGCGAAACCGGCGGTTTCGCCTTGCGTTGCGCTTCGGTCAGCGGCGGGCGGTCGCTGCCCTTTTCACGCCGCATCATCTCCCAGAACTTGTTGAAGTCGTGCAGCACCGTCTTCCCTTCGAGGGCGCGCCTGAGATCCGTCGCCAGGCCGTCGTAGGCGGCCTGCTGATCGCAAAACTCGGTGTTGCCGAGCGGCTGGCCATCGCGATGCGGGATCCTGATGCCGTAGAGGATGTTGCAGAACGCGATCATCCGGCTGTACGACATGTCCGTGTGCCAACTCTGCCCTGCATCGGCAAGCCCGATCGGCTTTCCGTTCTCGACGATGTTGGAGAGGATCATGACCTCGGGCAGCTCCGGGTCCTGGTACGCGCCCGCGACGTTCACCTCCAGCTCGCCCCAGCGGACGCTGAAGTCGCGCAACTGCCGCGCGGTGAGCTGCTGGCCGGTGTAGCGCAGCACGCCGTGCTCGGCGAGCGCTTTGTACGCGAAATCGAATTGCTCCGCGGCGAGCGGCTTCGAAAGATCGAGTCCCTCGATTGCCGCGCCTAGCGTCCTGCCGGTCGGGATCAGTTTCATGCAGTCCTCATTGGCGCGAGAGCTCCTTTCTCAGCGCGTCAATCTCGTTGGCTGCGGAAGGCTCGCTCGGGAACGGCCGCTTTGCCTGCCGGTACCAGTAGCGGGCGTTGGAGCGGTCGCCTTCCATCAGGTGCACGATGCCGTGCGCCCAGCAGGAAAGCCGCGAGTCTTCGTCTTTTTGCACGATCTCGTGCGCGGCCTGCCAGTTGCCGCTCTCGAGCAGCGCCACGGCGCGCTCGAGCTCGCTTGGCTTCGGCCGCTTGGTCATCCTGCGAGCAGCGCGGCCTGGCGCAGCGCTTCGAGCATGCTGCGCTCGTCCGCCTTGCCGGTTCCTGCGATGTCGAACGCGGTGCCGTGATCGACTGACGTTCGCACGACGGGCAGGCCCGCCGTGACGTTTACGCCCAGGTCGAACGCAACCGCCTTCACCGGTCCGTGCCCCTGGTCGTGATACATCGCGACCACCAGGTCGAAATCGCCGCGCAAGGCGCGAAAGAACAGCGTGTCGGCGGGAAGCGGTCCTTCCACGCGCCAGCCGCGCGCGACGCATGCAGCGATCGCGGGGACGATCTTCGCTTCTTCCTCGCCGCGGCCGAAAAGCCCGCCTTCCCCCGCATGCGGGTTGATGCCGCACACCGCGATCCTCGGGTCGCCGATCCCTGCGCGCACCAGAAGGTCGCGTCCGCGTTGAATCGTGCGCTCGACGAGGCCTGCGTCGATCTTCTCGATTGCGTCGAGCAATCCGATATGCGTCGTCACATGGATCACGCGCAACTTCGGCGCCATCAGCATCAGAGACACTTCGCGCGTTCCGGTCAGCTCCGCCAACAGCTCCGTGTGGCCGGGATAGCGATGACCCGCTGCGTTCAGCGCCTCCTTGTTGAGCGGCGCCGTGCAGATCGCGTCGATGCGATGCTCGCGAGCGAGCCCGACCGCGCGCTCGATATACCGGTATGCCGCTTCGCCCGCCGCGGCGGAGAGCTTGCCGAATGGCAGGCCCGGCGGCACGAGGCCGAGATCGAGGCAATCGACCGTGCCGTGCTCGAAGCGCGCCTGCTCCGGCTGCTCGATCGCGCGCATGCCGACCGTCAGGTGGCAGAGCGCGGCTGCCTGCTCGAGGCGCTTCGCATCGCCGATCACGAGCGGGCGCGCGTCGGC
>DASYPC010000121.1:0-3345 GCA_036007105.1 Burkholderiales bacterium
GAAGAAATTCATGTGGGCGAATGTCTGCGTGGCATCGGCGGTGTTCAAGGACAAGAAGCTCTCCTACGTGTTTCGCCCGCAGGTGCATTCCGACCAGTTCGGCGAAGCCTCCTGCTCGTTCATCGCCGAGAACGCGAAGGAAAAGCTCGGCACCGACGTCAAGAACATCAAGGTCGCGATCATCTACGAGGACGGCCCCTACGGAGCCGGCGTCGCGATGGGGAACGAGGCGAAGTGCAAGGCGCTCGGCATGCAGGTGGTGCTGAAGGAAGGGTATGCCGCGACTGCGCCCGATCTCTCGAGCTTGGTGACGAAACTGAAGCGCGCGCGTGCCGACATCCTGCTGCATACCGGATACAACCCGGACATCACGCTGTTCCTGCGCCAGTCGCGCGAGCAAGGCTTGAAGTTCAAGGCGATCATCGGGCACGGCGCCGGCTACGGCCAGATCGGCAAGCTGATGGAGACGTTCGGCTCCGACGTCAATTACTTCTTCAACGTCGACCCCGTTGCGGCGCAGCTGCTCGATCCGAAGACGTTGAAGGGCGATCTCGGCAAGCTGACCCAGGAGATGGTGAAGCGCTACCAGGCCGTGAAGGGGCCCGCAGACGTGCCGCCGCATGCCTCGATGGGCTTCAACCAGTCGTGGATCTTCTTTACCGACGTGCTGCCGCGCGCGATCAAGAAGCACGGCGGGATCGACCCCGAGGCGCTGAAGAAGGCCTCGCTCGAGACCGACATCCCGATGGGTGGCACGATCCAGGGCTACGGAGTGAAATTCTTCCCGCCGGGCAGCCCGATGGCAGGCCAGAACGAGCGCTCTTCGCCCGTGGTGATGCAGTACGTGAACGGCCGGACCTACATCGCCTGGCCGAAGGCGATCCGCACCACCGATCCGCTGCTGCCATTCCCCAAGGGTCACCCGTACGGCAACTAGCCGCGCCTAAGTGCTGGAGGTCAGCGGTCTTACGAAGCGCTTCGGCGGCTTCGCCGCGGTTTCGAGCATTTCCTTCCGGCTCGAGCCGAACGAGATCCTCGGGCTGATCGGCCCGAACGGCTCCGGCAAGAGCACGACGTTCAACGTGATCGCGGGGCTCTACGCGCCGAGCGAAGGGTCGGTGCGCTTCCAGGGCGAGGAGATCGCCGGCAAGACGCCGGCCGCGGTCTGCCACCGGGGGATCGCCCGCACCTTCCAGATCCCGCGCCCGTTCCGCAAGCTCTCGCTGCTCGACAACGTGGCGCTCGCGGCGTTCTACGGGCACGGCGCGCATCCTCCGCGCGACCAGGCCTACGAACTGGCGCGCGAGTCGCTCGACCTCGTGCAGCTGCCTTCGGGCGCGGCGACGCGGGTGGATGGACTCGGCGCCGCGGGCCTGAAGAAGCTCGAGCTTGCGCGCGCGCTCGCGACGCAGCCGAAGGTGCTCCTCGCCGACGAATCGCTCGGCGGACTGGACGAGCACGAGATGCAGCAGGCGGCGGACCTGCTCGGCACGATCCGCAGGGAGCGCGGCGTCACCATCATCTGGGTCGAGCACATCATGGGCGTGCTGATGCGCGTGGTCGATCTTTGCATCGTGCTCGATCATGGCGAGGTCATCGCCTCCGGCAGGCCCGAAGAGGTCGCGCACGACGCCCGGGTGATCGAGGTCTACCTGGGCACCGACGCGCACGAGGTGCAGCGCACCGTAGCGGCGAGGCCTTCCTGATGCTGACGCTCAGCAACGTCAGCGCGCGCTATGGCAGCTTCCAGGCGCTCTTCGATGTCAGCCTCGAAGTCAACGCCGGCGAATCGGTCGCGGTGATCGGCCCGAACGGCGCGGGAAAGACCACGCTGCTGCGCGCCATCTCGAAGCTGATCGACGTCAGCGGCGGGATCGCGATGAACGGGCGCTCGCTCGCGGGCGTACCGGCGCACGAGGTGATCGCGCACGGCATCTCGCACGTGCCCGAGAACCGGCGGCTGTTTCCGCGGCTCACCGTCGAGGAGAACCTCAAGATGGGTGCGTTCCTGCCGCAAGCGCGCGGGCGATTCGCGGAGCGGCTCGAATTCGTCTATTCGCTGTTTCCGCGCATGCGCGAGCGGCGCTCGCAGCTCGCGGGCACGCTCTCGGGCGGCGAGCAGCAGATGTGCGCGATCGGCCGGGCGCTGATGTCCGGGCCGAAATTGCTTCTGCTCGACGAGCCGTCGGCCGGACTCGCGCCGGTCGTCGTGCAGTCGATCTTCGAGTTGGTGAAGCGGATCTGCCGCGAGGGCTACACCGTGCTGATCGTCGAGCAGAACGTGCGCCAGGTGCTGCAGGTCGTGCACCGGGCGTACCTGCTCGAGACGGGGCGCATCAAATCGAGCGGCACCGCGGCGGAGCTGCTCGACTCGGGCACCATCCGCAAGGCGTACCTGGGATTGTGATGGAAATCTTCGACATCTTCCTGCTGGAAGCGGTGCTGAACGGGATCCTGCTCGGCGGGCTGCTCGCGCTGCTGTCGCTCGGGCTCAACCTGATCTTCGGCGTGATCGACGTGGTGTGGATCTGCTACGCCGAGCTGATCATGATCGGCATGTACGTCGTCTACATGCTGCATGTGCAGCTCGGCTGGCCGCTGCTCGCGGCGATGGCCGCGGGGATCGGCGTCGTCGCGGTGCTCGGCGCATTGCTGCACCAGTTCATCATCCGGCCGGTGCTCGCGGCCGAGCCGATCAACCAGCTGCTGGTGACGGGCGGCGTGCTCTTCTTCCTCCAGGCAGCGGCGACGCTCGCGTTCGGCATCGAGTTCCGCAACCTCGGCGTGCGGATGGCGCCGGTCGCGATCGGCGAGATGTCGTTCTCCGCGCCGCGCATCATCGCGTTCGCGGTCGCGGTCGCCGGCGTCGCGGCGACGTACCTGTTCCTCACCCGGACCTATGTCGGCACCGCGATCCGCGCGATCAGCCAGGACCGCCAGATCATGCCGTTGATGGGAGCGGACCCCGATCGCCTGTTCGTCATCACGTCGGCGATCGGCGGTGCGCTCGCGGGGCTCGCCGCGTGCCTGCTCGTGCTCCAATACGACATCCATCCGGCGATCGGCCTCTCGTTCGGCCCGATCACGTTCCTCATCTGCGTGCTCGGCGGCCTGGGCAATCTCGTCGGCGGGCTGATCGCGGCATTCATCTTCGCCCAGTTCATCTCGGTCGGCGGGTTCTTCTTCCACATCGAGTGGGGCTACGTCATCGCGTTCGTATTCTTCATCGCGGTCATGTTCTGGCGCCCGCAGGGCATCCTGGGAGGCAAGTAGCGTGACGCGTGCGCTGCCGTGGGTGGGCCTCGCGATCCTCGCGCTCGTGCCGCTCTCCGGAATCGGCAACTA
>DASYPC010000122.1:0-6119 GCA_036007105.1 Burkholderiales bacterium
GGACAAGCAGGTGACGATGGCCGCGAACCCGAGCTGGTGGGACAAGCGCGAAGGCAACGCGACCGAGGTCATCTACAGCCCGATCAAGTCGGATCAGACGCGCGTCGCCGCGCTGCTCGCGGACAACGTCGATCTCGTGACCGACCTGCCGACCCAGGACGTCGAGCGGCTGCGCAAGGAACCGAAGCTGAAGGTGCTCGACGGCGCCGAGAACCGCACGATCTTCATCGCGATGGACCAGGGCAGCGACGAGCTGAAATACGCCGACGTCAAGGGCAAGAATCCGTTCAAGGACATCCGAGTGCGGCGCGCCCTGAACATGGCGGTCGACCGCGAGGCGATCAAGAAGGTCACGATGCGCGGGCTGTCGATCCCGGGTGGCCTCATGATCGCGCCGCAGGTGCACGGTTACGACAAGGCGATCGACAAGCTCCCGCCATTCGACGCAAACGCCGCCAAGAAGCTGCTCGCGGAGGCAGGCTACCCGAACGGCTTTACGTTCACGCTCAACTGCCCGAACAACCGCTACGTCAACGACGAGAAGATCTGCCAGGCGCTCGTTGCGATGTGGGCGCGCATCGGCATCAAGGCGAGGCTCGCCGCGGAGCCGATGGCGACGTTCATCTCCAAGGTGCAGAACTTCGATACCAGCGCGTACATGCTCGGCTGGGGCGTGGCAACGTTCGACGCGCTCTACATGCTGCAGGCGCTCGCGCGCACGAAGACGACCGGCGCCGACGGCAGCTTCAATTTCGTGAAGCTCAGCGACCCGAAGCTCGACCAGATCATCGACGCGATGAAGACCGAGATGGACGCGAAGAAGCGCGATGCGATGATCCACGATGCGCTGATCATGGTGCGCGACCAGTACTACTTCGTGCCGCTGCACTACCAGCTGCGGCCGTGGGCGATGAAGAAGAACGTCCACACGATCCACCGCGCCAACGACGCGCCCGAGTCGCGCTTTGCGCGCATCGACGAGCCCGGCAAGGCCGGCAAATAGGGTCCGGTGGAAGGGGCCGCGGGTCGCTGGCGTCGCGCCTGGGAGCACGATCTCGCCTGGAGCTTTCGCCGCTCACCGGTCACCATCGCCGCCGCGCTGCTGACGCTCCTGTGCGTGGGCAGCGCGCTGCTGGCCCCGTGGGTTGCGCCCCACAACCCGTTTGACAGCGCAACGATCAACCTGACCGACGGATTCGCGCCGCCGGCGTGGATCGGAGCGGGCTCGAGCCGCTATCTGCTCGGCACCGACGACCAGGGGCGGGACGTGCTGTCGACGATCCTGTACGGCACCCGGATTTCGCTCGCGGTCGGCCTGGCGGCGGTGCTGCTCGCCGCCGTTCTCGGCGTGACGCTCGGCCTGCTGTCGGGCTACATCGGCGGCCGTCTCGATGCGTTCATCATGCGCGTGGCCGACGTGCAGCTCTCGTTTCCCGCGATCCTGATCGCGCTGCTCATCGACGGCTTTGCCCGTGTCGCGTTGCCGACCGAAACGCACGACCAGCTTGCGATCCCGGTGCTGATCCTCGCGATCGGCGTCGCGGGCTGGGTGCAGTACGCGCGCACCGTGCGCGGCTCGGTGCTGGTGGAAAAGAACAAGGAATACGTGCAGGCCGCGCGCGTCATCGGCCGCCACCCGCTCGCGATCATGGTGCACCACGTGCTGCCGAACGTGATGGGGCCGGTGCTCGTCATCGCCACGATCCACATCGCGACCGCGATCATCACCGAGGCGACGCTGTCGTTCCTCGGGGTCGGCGTGCCGACGACCCAGCCTTCGCTCGGCACGCTGATCCGGGTCGGCAACGACTTCCTGTTCTCGGGGGAGTGGTGGATCACGGTGTTTCCGGGCGGCGCGCTCGTCGTGCTGGTGCTTTCCGTCAACCTGCTCGGCGACTGGCTGCGCGACGCATTGAATCCGAAGCTGCGTTGAGTCCCTCCGCGCGATGAGCGAGCCGCTGCTCGAGGTGAAGGATTTGCACGTCGAATTTCCGACGCGCCGCGGCACGCTCACCGCAGTCGACGGCATCTCGTTCTCGATCGCGCCGGGCGAGGTGCTCGGGGTGGTCGGCGAGTCGGGCGCCGGAAAATCCCTCACCGGCATGGCGGTCATCGGGCTGCTCGAGCCTCCGGGGCGCATCGCCGACGGCGAGATCCGGCTCGAGGGCCGGCGCATCGATACGCTGCCGTACGAGGAGATGCGGCGCATCCGGGGCCGCCGCATCGGCGCGATCTTCCAGGATCCGCTCACCTCGCTCAATCCGCTCTATACGATCGGCGATCAGCTGGTCGAGACCATCCTGACCCATCTCGAGATCAGCCCGCAGCAGGCGCGCAGCCGGGCGCTCGCGCTGCTCGGCGAAGTCGGCATCCCTGCGGCGGAAAGCCGGTTCGACCACTATCCGCACCAGTTCTCCGGCGGCATGCGCCAGCGCGTCGTGATCGCGCTCGCGATCTGCGCCGAGCCGCGGCTCATCGTCGCCGACGAGCCGACCACGGCGCTCGACGTGTCGATCCAGGCGCAGATCATCACGCTGCTGAAACGACTCGCACGTGATCACGGTACCGCGGTGCTGCTGATCACGCACGACATGGGCGTCATCGCCGAGACCGCGGATCGCGTGGCGGTGATGTACGCCGGGCGGATTGTCGAGATCGGGCCGGTGCGCGAAGTGATTCATGCGCCGCGCCATCCCTATAGCGTCGGGCTGATGGGCTCGATTCCCAAGATCCGCGAGCGCGACGCGAGCGGGGCAGGCAAGCACGGGCGCCCGCGGCTCATCCAGATCGAAGGGTCGATGCCGAGGCTCAACGCGATCCCTTCGGGCTGCGCTTTCCACCCGCGCTGCCCGAAGCGCTTCGAACCGTGCGATCGCGAGCGGCCCGAGCTGTTCGCGGCCGGCGCCAACCGTACGGCGTGCTGGCTCTATGGCGAACGCAACCGATAACCGGCCCTTGCTGCGGCTGAGCGAGGTCTCGAAAGACTTCGACGTTTCGCGGCCCTGGCTCAACCGCATGATCGAAGGCGCGCCCCAGCAGCTGCTGCGCGCCGTGGACGGCATGTCGTTCGAGCTGCGGCGCGGGGAAACGCTCGCACTGGTGGGCGAGTCCGGCTGCGGCAAATCGACCGTAGCGCGGCTGATCGTGGGTCTTTACGCGCCGACGCAGGGCCGCATCGAGTTCGACGGCATCGACCTCGCGTTGCCCGGCGCGGCTGCGTTGCGGCGGCGCATGCAGATGATCTTCCAGGATCCCTACGCGAGCCTCAATCCGCGCTGGCGCGTAATGGACATCGTCGCCGAGCCGATTCGCGTGCTCGGACTCGCTTCATCGGCAGCCGAGATCGAGCGGCGCGTCGCGGAGCTGCTTGTGCAGGTGGGTCTCGCGCGCGAAGACCGGGAAAAGTACCCGCACGAATTCTCCGGCGGCCAGCGCCAGCGCATCTCGATCGCGCGCGCGCTCTCGGGCAGCCCGGAATTCCTGGTGTGCGACGAGCCGACCTCGGCGCTCGATGTGTCGGTCCAGGCGCAGATCCTGAACCTGATGACGACGTTGCAGGAGACGCTCGGCCTCACCTATCTCTTCATCTCCCACAATCTCGCGGTGGTGTCGCACGTCGCCGACCGTGTCGGCGTGATGTACCTCGGTCGGCTCGCCGAGCTATCGGACGCGGACGAGTTGTTCGCGCGGCCGAAGCATCCGTACACGCGCATGCTGCTGGATGCGATCCCCGACCTGCAGATGAGCGGCAAGGCGAGAACGCCGGTCGCGGGCGAAGTACCCAATCCGCTCAACCCGCCGAGTGGCTGCGCGTTCCATCCGCGCTGCCCGCACGCGAACGAGCGCTGCCGCGTGGAAAGGCCTGCCGCTCTTCCGCACGGCGCCTCGCTCGTGACGTGCCACGCGGTGCACGAGGGGCGGATCCAGGTCTAGCGGCCGAAGAGCCCTTTCAGCTTGTCCTTGACGCCGCCGGCCGCGCTGCCCGCGGTGCTTCCAACGGCGCCGCCGGCTGCGCCGAGCGCCTTGCCGAGCCCGAGCCCGGATTTCGCGATGAGCTCGGCGAAATCGACCGAGATGTCCGGCTTTTCCAGCGCGCCGGTGACTTTTACCGGAATCGTGACGCCGGTGAGGTTGGTGAGATCGCGCCCGCCTTGCCCCTTCGACGTCGCGACCAGCGACGCCTTGGCTCCGTAGTTGAGGGTCGAGTTGCCGATGTCGACGTCGCCCGCCCCTGTAATGCGAAACAGCGGCGCCTTGCCCTGCAGGTCCTGGTTGTGCGCGACGCCATTCTTGATCGCAAAGCTGGCGGTGATCTCGGAGAAATCGGTGCGCTTGGACGGATCGTTCGTCTTCGGGCCCTTCCCGACGACCGAGCGCACGTCGTGGATCGCTTCGCCGAGATTGATTCCCTTCACCGCACCATCGCGCAATTCGACGCGCGCCGAGCCGCCCATCGATTTCTTCAGCGAGGCGATGCTCGGTCCGGCCATCGCCACGTCGTAGCTCACGTTGCCGCGCCCTTCGAGCCGGTCCTGCTCGACCGCGTCGCGCAGCAGCGGGCCGACCTGCACGCCCTGGACCGTTTCCTTGATCGTGATGCGGTTGCCGTTCGCATCCGCGCCGAGGCTCCCGGCGAGCGTGCCGCCATAGAGGTTCGCCGAATGCGGCGCGACTTCGAGCTTGCCGCCTGCGAGCTTGATGTCCGCCTTGACGTTCGAGAGCTTGACGCGGCGCGCCGTGATCGCACCGATCTCGGCCTTCCCGGTCGCGGTTCGGCCCTTCAGCGCCGAGAGGTCGAGTCGCTCGTTCGGATTGGATTCCTTCTTTGCCGGCGGCAGGTAGCGGTCCAGGTTGAGCCGGTCGATCTTCAGGTCGAACGTCGCCACGAGCGGCTCGAGCTTCGTCGCGCTGAATTTCGCCTGGATCGTCGATTCGTCGAAGGTCGTGTTGAGCTCCACCGCCCCGCTTTGCTTCTCGAGGTTCGCCTTCACGCTGGCGCGGAGCGGCAGGGTCACGGTCTTTTGCGGGATCTGCGGGCTCGTGATGGTCAGATCGGCGACGATCTTCGGCAGCTCGACGCTGCGCGCCTTGAGGTTGCCCTTCACCGGGGTGGAGATCTTTCCTTTCACGACGTTCGGTGCGATGGCCGCATCCAGGTCGAGCGAAAGCGAGGCGATCGATAGAGCCTCAGCGGTGCCCTCCAGGCCTTCGAGGCGGAATTTTGCGTCGACGTTGCGGCTCGGTCCCTTCATCCTGAGGTCTGCAGTGACCGCCTTGCCGGCGGCCTTCCCGGGAGTGACTGCGAGTTGCGGGGCCGCGATTGCCAACGTGAACGCGTCCTTCTCGTAGGACCCCTTCGCTGTCACGCTGAACTCGCTCGCGGTCAGCTCGCCGCGGCCGGGGTTGGCGGCGAGCGATCCGCTCACCTGCCCGTCGAGCCCGCGCACCGGCCCGGCAACCCCGCGTACCTTGCCGTCCAGTTTTGCGAGCGCAAAGGTGCGCTTCGCCAGGTTGAGGCTTGCTGCGCCTTTCAACTCGGTGCGCAGATCCACGTCCGGGTTCTTCCCCGTGACCTGCGCGGAGAACGAGACGTCGGACGGCGTGTCGTCCTCCAGCTTTCCGGTCTTGAGGTTGAGCTCCTTCACGCGCAACTCCTGTCCGGTCTCCTCGTCGCGGTATGCGATCTGTGCGCGCTCGACGCTGAGTTCGGCCACGCGCACCTTGGGCAGCTCTTTCAGCTCCGCCTTCAGCTCTTCCTTCGCCTTTTCTTTCGGCTCGTGCGGCGGCCTCTCGTCCGCCTCGCCGGTGAGGTTGGCAAAATTGAACGTGCCGTCCTTTGCACGTATCACGCTGACCGAGAGACCCGCGAGCGAGATCGCGTCGATCGCGACCTCGTTCGAAAGCAGCGGCAGCACGCCGACCGATGCGCTCATCGAATCGAACGACAGGAACTCCTTTTCGCTCGCTCGTTCCGATAGCGTGGTCTTGCCGAACGACAGGGAAAGCTTGGGAAAGAGCGACACCTTCGGCACGCCTTCGATCCTGAGCGTGCGCTGCCGGTCCTCCTTCATCTTGCGCTCGAGCCGGTTCTTGACGAAGTTGCCGTCGACGATGAGCAC
>DASYPC010000123.1:0-6249 GCA_036007105.1 Burkholderiales bacterium
GGTAGATCGGCCCGCACGGCACGCCCGCGCGGTTGAGAATCTCTACCCATTCGGCGGTGGTCTTGCGAGCCAGCTGCCGCTCGATTTCCACATTCAGCGCCTTGCGGTTCTTCGCGCGCGCGTCGGCATCGACATAGTCCGGATTGTCGTGCAAGTCCTTGCGGCCGAAAGCGTCGCAAAGCCGCTTCCACATGACCGTGCCGGACGCGGCGACGTTCATGTAGCCATCGGCCGTCCTGTACGCCGACGTGGGCACGCTCGTCGGATGATCGTTGCCCTGCTGATCGGCGATTTCCCCCGACATCGTGTAGCGCGCCGCCTGGAAGTCGAGCAGCTGAATCGCGGCTTGCAGCAGGCTCGACTGCACCCACTGGCCCTCGCCAGAGACTTCGCGCTCGAGGAGTGCGGTGAGCACGCCGAGAGCGGCAAGCAGCCCGGCGCCGACGTCGGCCACCGCACATCCGACCCGCATAGGCCCGGCGCCCGGATGCCCCGTCACCGACATGATCCCGGAGAGGCCCTGCGCGATCTGATCGAATCCGGGCCGGTCGCGATACGGCCCGTCCTGGCCGAAACCCGAGACGCTCGCCAGCACGATGCGGCGATTCACCTTTCGTAGCGATTCGTAATCGATCCCCAGCCGGTCCTTGACGTCGGGCCGGAAATTCTCCACGACTACATCCGCGTTCTTCACCAGGCGCATCAAGACTTCCCGGCCCTGCGGGGCCTTCAGGTTGAGCGTCATCGAGCGCTTGTTGCGATGCAGGTTCTGGAAATCGGGTCCGTCGCGGGGGCCGCCCATGTCCTCCTGGCGCGTCGCTTCGATCTTGATGACGTCGGCGCCGAAGTCCGCGAGTTGGCGAACGCAGCTCGGGCCGGCGCGCACGCGTGTGAGGTCGAGGACGCGAAAGCGGGTGAGGGCAGTGGATCCGTTGATCTTGGGCATGAGCCGGAATCTTACTTGGTCTGCGCGAAACGCTCGCGAACCAAGCGAATGTGCGTTCGCAGGTTGTACAGCTCGTCGGTGTAGGAGAGCGGGACGGTGATCCGCTCGGCCTTGGTATCCAGCTTGTCCAGCTCCGCGCGCAGCTCCGCGGCGGGGCGCTCGCCGCGCGCCACCTCGTTTTCAATCTCGCGCAGGTGGCGGTACCAGCGGAAGATCCGCGACCGCACGCGGAACGCGTAGAGCGGCGGCACCACCCGGCCCAGCGGTATCAGGATCGCGATGATCGAGATCAGCGCCACCCACATCCGGTCGACCAGGTTGGCGAGCCAGAACGGCAGGTAGCGCTGCAGGAACGGCGGGCCGCTGCGGAAATAGCGCTCCGACTCGCGCGCGAGCGGCAGCTCGATATTCTGCGCCGACGGAAACTGCCCTTCGCGCGCAATCCATCCCGGCTCTCCGTGGATCCGGTGCGCGGCCTGCACGAACAGCTGCATCAGCGCCGGATGCGTGCTTTCGCGGGCGACGAGCATCGTCGTCGGCGCAATGAGCCGCGTGTCGCGCGGCGGGATATCGCGCACCAGGTCGGCGACGCCGCGTGGCAGCACGACGGGATCGAGGTATCGGAAGCGCCGCGAGTACGCTTCCGCCTGCTCGAACTCGAATAACGCGATTCCGGGCTCGAACAGCAGCGCCTGCACGGGCGGCGCTTCCGGCGCCTGCACGAGCACCATCGCGTCGAGCGAGCCGTCGAAGAGCGCCGCGACGGCCTCGCCCTGGTCGCGCCGGTCGAGCTTCAGCTCTTCGCGCGCCACATTGTTCGCAGCCATCAGCTTGTACAAAAGGATGGTCGCTCCACCGCCGCGCGCGCCGGAATTGACGCGCAGCTCGCGCAGCTGGGTGAGGCTCCCGAGCTTTCCGCCCGGCAGCAGCTTCTTCGCTGCGTCCGCGCGGTAGAACACCCACACCGGCTCGAGAAAGAGACTGCCGACCGCGACCAGTGGAAGGCCGCCCTTTTCCTCGGCCTCGCGCAGCGCGTCGCTCGAGCCGCCGCGCACGAAGCCGAAGTCGACTCGTTCCTTCTCATCGCTCAGCAAGCGGCGGTTGGCGGCGGAACCCTCGGTGGGCTTGAGCTCCACCTGGATCCGGTAACGCGTCAGCTCCTCCTGGTAGCGCTTGCCGAACTCGGCGTAGTCGCTGTAATCCGGCCCGGTCGCGAGCACCACGCGGCTCGGCGGCTGCGGATTGAGGAGGAAATAAGCGCCGGCGAGCAACACGAGCGCGATGAGCGCGAACGGCCCGGCCGTGTAGACGAGATCTCGCGCCGAGAGCAGCGTGACGCGCAGGAAGCGCGGCAGGCGCCGCTCTTTGTGTAGCGGCGCGTCTTCGGGCATTACTCCTTCGTGCGCACGATCACGGCCTCTACCGCATCGAGCGCCACGACCGCATCGAAGAAGTCACGGCCGCTGAGCGCGCCGAGCTGGACGAATCGCGGCGTCACTTCGCGCACGACCCCGGTGAGCTCCTGCCCGGAGCGCGTGCGCACCGTGATGCGTTTTCCCTTCTGCGCAGCAATTAGCGATTCGACCGTCGCGGTGGAGGCAACCTTCAAATCCTGGGCAAGCGCAGGATGAGTCACGAGCAGCGCCGCAAGCAGCAGCGTCGGAATGGCAGTGCGCATCATTTCCTCCCGCAGTCGGATCAAGACGGACAGGGCCGGCGCGCACGCTTGGCGCGCCCGGTCTCCGGCGATAATACCCTGCCATGGGCCATGCACCCCCGCTCGTCCGCGAATCGGAAGTCGAGATCACCGCCGTGCGCGCGACCGGCGCAGGCGGCCAGAACGTCAACAAGGTGGCGAGCGCGGTGCACTTGCGCTTCGACATCGCGGCGTCCTCGCTCCCGCAAGCCGTCAAGGCGCGGCTGTTGGCCGTCCAGGACCGGCGCATTACGCGCGAAGGCGTCCTGGTCATCAAGGCCTGGCAGCACCGCAGCCGCGAGATGAACCGGGCGGATGCCCTGCGGCGCCTGCAGCGGCTCGTCCAGAGCGTCGCCGAGCCGCCTCGGCGGCGAATTGCCACCCGGCCGACCGGCGCCTCGAAATTGCGGCGCATCGAGAGTAAGATCAGGCGAGGCCGAGTCAAGGCCATGCGAGGAAAGGTTCAATTGGGCTGACGATGAGCAATCTGAATCCGTTGAAATACTGCTATCACGGCCAGCATTCGCGACCGCGGGCGACGTTCCGCACGCTTCCCGGGGGCGAGAGGAAGCGCGAGGTGTGCGCCGAGTGCTACGAAAAAATCATGGCCGACCGGAAGCTCAAGCGCCTGGCGCTGTCGGGGGCCGAACTGCCGAAGTGAAAAACTCCGGGGCGGGCGAACGCATCCCCACGGCGTTTCGCCTCGACGTCCCGGACGAAGCGATCGCCGATCTGCGCTCGCGCCTGGAGCGCGTCCGCTGGCCCGACGAGCCGCCCCTCGAACCCTGGTCCACCGGAACGAGCGTCGCCTACCTGCAGGACCTGGTGCGCTACTGGCGCAGCCGCTTCGATTGGCGGAGCTGGGAAGCGAAGCTCAACGCGTTCCGCCAGTTCACGGTGCAGATGCACGGCATCGATCTGCATTTCATCCACGAAGAGGGCAGGGGCCCGAAGCCGATGCCGCTGCTCCTTTCGCATGGCTGGCCCGGATCGGTCTTCGAGTTTCACAAGCTGATCCCGATGCTGACGGACCCCGAGCGCTTCGGCGGCGAGGCGGCCGATTCGTTTACGGTGGTCGCGCCCTCGCTTCCCGGCTACGCGCTTTCGTTCGCGCCGGGGCAGAAGCGTTTTTCGGTCGAAGACATCGCCGCCTGCTTCGCGACGTTGATGACCGACGTGCTGGGCTTTGCGCGCTTCGGCGCGCAAGGCGGGGACTGGGGCGGATTCATCGCATCGGTGCTTGGACACCGCCATGCCTCGCGCATGATCGGCATTCACCTGAACCTGCTCGCCGTGCGCCGCGACCCGAAGATGGTTGCGAATCCGAACGCGGAGGAAAAGGCGTTTCTTGCCGATCTAGGCCATTGGCTGAAGGAGGAAACCGGCTATCAGGCGATCCAGGGAACGAAGCCGCAGACGCTCGCATTCGGGCTGACCGATTCGCCCGCCGGGCTCGCAGCGTGGATAGTCGAAAAGTTCCGCACCTGGAGCGATTGCGGCGGCGTGCCCGAGAACGCGATCAGCCGCGACGAAATGCTCGCCAATATTTCGCTCTACTGGTTCACCGGCGCGATCGGCTCATCGTTCTGGCCCTACCATGCCCGGCTGCATGGGCCGTGGCCGGTTCCGGAAGGTGAGACCGTGGACGTGCCGACCGGCTATGCGGCGTTTCCGAAGGAGATCGTGCGTCCGCCGCGCTCACTCGCAGAGAAGACCTACACCGACATCCGCCGCTGGAGCGTGCTGGACAAGGGCGGCCATTTCGCCGCGCTCGAGCAGCCCGAAGCCCTCGCGCACGAGATCCGCGAGTTTTTCCGGCCGCTACGCGGCGCGCGTTAGCTCACCGCTCTGGTAGTCGCGCACCGCCTGCTCGAGCTCTTCGCGCGTGTTCATGACGAAGGGTCCGTACTGCGCGATCGGTTCGCGCAGCGGCTTGCCGGCGAGAACCAGGAAGCGCGCTCCATCCGGGCCGGCGGTGACTTCGATGCGATCGCCGGAGCCGAGCACGCCTGCGTCGTGGGTGTTCAGCGCGCTCGATCCGATCAGCAGGCTGCCTTCGTACGGATAGACGAAAGCGCTGTAGCCGGCATCGATCGGATGCGCGAAGGGTTCGCCGGCGCGCAGTTTGACGTCGAGGTACGACGGGTCGGTCGTCAGGCCGGCAATCGGCCCTGACGTCGAGCGTCCTTCGCTGGTGAACGTTCCGGCGATTACCTTGACGGTCCCTCCGCGCGGCAGGTCGACGAGCGGGATCTCCGCGGGCTGCAGATCGCGATAGGTCGCGGGCTTCATCTTTTCCTTCGCCGGCAGGTTGATCCACAGCTGGAAGCCGCGCATGCGGCCCTTCTCCTGCTGCGGCATCTCCGAATGGATGATGCCGCGGCCGGCGGTCATCCACTGCACCGCGCCGCTGACGAGATCGCCGCGGTGGCCGAGGTGGTCCTCGTGCAGCATGTGGCCGTCGAGCAGGTAGGTGACCGTCTCGAAGCCGCGGTGCGGATGCGCGGGAAAGCCCGCAATGTAGTCATCGGCATTGTCCGACGAAAATTCATCGAGCATGAGGAACGGATCGACGCGCAACTCTTGCGCGCGCCCGAGACTCCGCTTGAGGCGGACGCCGGCTCCATCCGAGGCGGGAACGGATTGGATGATCTGTTGCAGCTTGCGTGTTGTCATGACTTGGACCCCTCAGCGAATGCGGAGCGCGAGCGCAGCGAATCGATACTCCACGCGCCGGCGCCCGCGAAAACGAAATACAGGAACACGAAGCAGTACACCACCGCAAGCTCGCCCCGGTTGAGCAGCGGCAGCAGCACGTTACCCTGGCTCGCGTGTGCCATGAAGTACGCCACCGCCATGAATCCGGACAGCACGAACGCGACCGGCCGCGTGAAGAGGCCGATCAGCAGCAGCGCGCCGCCGAAGACTTCGAGCACGCCGGAAAGCCCCGTCAGCGACAGCAGTTGCACGCCATCGTGCATCTTCTGGTACGGCACGCCGAAGAGCTTCGCCGTGCCGTGCGGAATGAACAGATACGCAGTCACGATGCGCAGGATCGCCAGCGCGCGCGGCCTCCAGCTTTCCAGCATTGCAGTGTCGATCGTCATCGATTTTTCCTTTCAGATCATCATGCGGCAATCAGCCAGTGGACGGGCGCGACGAGTCGTTCGATCGCACCTTCGGCCGCGGCCAATGCTGCCTGCCTGCTCGCATCACCGATCGCGAGCCCCTCGGCGTATACGAATTCGACCTCTTCAATGCCAACAAATTGCAGAAACTGGCGCACGAAGCTCGTTTCGAAGTCCAGCGGCGTGCCGGCATATTTGCCGCCGCGCGTGGCGAAAATGTAACCCTTCTTTCCGGTAAGCAAGCCCCGCGGCCCCTGGTCCGTGTAGCGGAACGTGGCTCCGGCGCGGGCGACGTGATCAAAGTACGCCTTGAGCGTCGAAGGCACACCGAAGTTGTACATCGGCAGGCCGACGACGATCACGTCCGCGCGTTTCAGTTCACCGATGAGTTCGTCCGAGTAATCGACGGCGGCTTGCTGCGCAGGCGTTCGCGATTCAGGTTTTGCGATGAAAGCGCCGAAACGCTGGGCGTCCAGATG
>DASYPC010000124.1:0-6741 GCA_036007105.1 Burkholderiales bacterium
AGGGTGATGTAGTCATCTCTTCTTAATCCGGTCTGGTTGAGCTGCTGCGAAAAAATTCCCGTCTCACATCAAGTATTGCACATAGCCAGTTGAATATACAATATTTTGTTATCGCGGATTTCGAAACTACTAGATCTAGTAGCAGCCCTCGGGGCGGACGACGGGGTCCCGCCGGAATTCGTGTTGTGCAGCAAGGAGTTTGTGCACCGCAACACCGTACCCTCCCGGCCCTAGCCGTGGGGTGTATAAGTATACAGTATCGGAGCGTCCGGCGCGAGCGCGCCGGACGGGCTCAGCCGGCCTGCGGCTGCGCCTGTCCGGAGTGCCGCTCGGTCTCCTGGCGTGCCATGCGCAGGCGCTCGGCCACCTCGTTATGACCCATGCGCAACGCGATCTCAACCGGCGTGTCGCCGTCCTTGGTGCGAGCGGTCGGATCGGCGTGGTTCCTGAGAAACAGCTCGACCATCTGCACGCTGCCCTTGGTGGCCGCGTACGCGAGCGGCGTGTAGCCGTTGTCGTGCATCAGGTTCGGGTCGAAGTTCATCGCGAGGAGCTTTTGCGCATAGACGAGGTTGTTGCGGTCGATGGCGTAGAACATCGCGCGCACGCCCTCGGGGCTGGATTCCTTGGGCCGTGGCTCGAGCCCGGTCGGCACGACCTTGATGACGTAATTGATGAGCGATACGCCGACCATCGCCACCAGCGCCAGCATCAGCGGAAGCTTGGAGATGCCGAATCCGTCCGCGATCTGCTCCGGCAGGTTGGCGCCCGCGATCAGCAGCACCACCGCGAGAAAGAAAAAGAACTTCAGGTAGAGAAACAGTGCGATCACGACCATCGAGCCGAGTACCCCGAACAGCAGCTGGCGGTCGACGCCGAGGCGCTCTACATATTCGTGCGGCAGGTTGGCGACCACCGCGATCAGCACGATCAGGCTGAACACGAGGACCTCCTTGACGCGGATCCGCGACAGCAGGTCGTCTTTCTCGACGTTCTGGAAGATAGCCATAGTGTGTCCCCTCTTGCGTGCAGGGGCGATTCTCGACTGGAGCGGCGGTCGCTGGCAAGTGCGCAGCCGGGGGTAAAATGCGCGCCGTGTCGAAAGCATTCGTTCGCGAAAGCGGGTTGGAGGAGCCGGAGACGCCCGACGCGCAGCCGAACCTGCCCTCCGGCAGGAACTACATGTCGCCGGCGGGCTATGCGCGCCTGAAGGCGGAACTGAAGGCGCTCGTCGAGGTCGAGCGGCCCAAGGTCGTACAGGTCGTCTCCTGGGCGGCGTCGAACGGCGACCGTTCCGAGAACGGCGATTACATCTACGGCAAGAAGCGCTTGCGTGAGATCGACCGCCGGGTGCGATTTCTGATCCAGCGGTTGAAGAATTCGGACGTCGTCGAGTCTGCGGGGCGCGAGTCCGATCAGGTTTTCTTCGGCGCAACGGTAACAGTGGCCTCGCCCTCGGGCGGCGAGCGTTCGTACACCATCGTGGGGATCG
The DNA here is from genome assembly GCA_036007105.1 of Burkholderiales bacterium. Taxonomy (GTDB): domain Bacteria; phylum Pseudomonadota; class Gammaproteobacteria; order Burkholderiales; family SG8-39; genus 2-02-FULL-66-14. The sequence continues at coordinate 1,493 of DASYPC010000124.1, forward strand.
ACGAGGCCGACCCCGCCAATGGGCGCGTCTCGTGGATCTCTCCGATCGCCCGAGCCCTCTTCAAGGCGCGTCCCGGCGACACGGTGCGCCTGCGCAGCCCCGGTGGTGCAGAGACGCTCGAGATCCTGGCTGTTCGTTACGATCCGATCGACTAGGAAAGGGAGCGTTGTATGAGCCTCGCCGAGGAATTTCGCGAATTCGCCGTCAAGGGAAACGTCGTCGATCTCGCGGTCGGCGTGGTCATCGGCGTCGCGTTCGGCAAGATCGTGGCTTCGCTCGTCGAGGATCTGGTGATGCCGGTCGTTGGGGCGCTGCTCGGCGGGCTCAACTTTGCCGGTCTCGCGGTGCAAGTCGGGGCGGCCACGCTCAAGTACGGCAAGTTCATCCAGACCTGCGTCGATTTCCTGATCGTCGCCGCGGTGATCTTTTTCGTCGTGAAGCTGATCAACCGGATGAAGCGCGAGGAGGAAAAACCGGCCGCGCCTGTCGCGCCGCCGCGCCAGGAAGTTCTGCTCGAGGAAATTCGCGACCTGCTCAAGGCGCGCTGATCCCGTGGGGTCGGTTCGCGAGGCAGTACCTCGTTATGCCCAGCCCGCGGTGCGACCTCTGCCTTATGCAAAGGACCTCGCACGCTGAAACCGCTCGATGGCTCGGCCGCGTGCTGGCCTTGCTGATCGGGCTCAATGCCGGCGCAGCGGAAAGCGCAATGGAAATCGACACCTACTGGGAATACTCCGATCCAGCGGGGAGCGAGTCGAGGTTTCGCGGCGCGCTCGCAAACGCGCGCGGCGACGAGCGCCTGGAAATCCTCACGCAGATCGCGCGCACCTACTCGCTGCGCAAGCGTTTCGACGAAGCCCATCGGCAACTCGATGAGGTCGAGCCGCAACTCGCTCTGGCAGGGCCGCGCGTGCGGATTCGCTACCTGCTCGAGCGCGGACGGACGTTCAACTCTTCCGGGGAAGCGGGGAAGGCGCGAGCGCTTTTCGCCGCGGCGTGGGAGCAGGGACGCGCCGCCGGGATCGACGGGCTCGCGGTCGATGCGGCACACATGGTGGCGATCACGCATTCAGGCACTGCCGAAGCGATCCCGTGGAACGAGCGCGGCCTTGCGCTTGCGCGCGAATCGAGCGACGCCAAGGCGCGCGCGCTGATTCCCGCCATGCTCAACAACTCCGCGTGGGACCTGCATGACCTGGGGCGCTACGCGGAAGCGCTGTCGCTCTTCGAGGACGCGCTCAGGGAATGGACCGCGCGTGGCAAGCCGCAGCAAATCCGGATCGCCCGGTGGTCCGTGGCGTGCTGCCTGCGCTCTCTCGGTCGATTCGAGGAAGCGCTCGAAGCGCAGCAGGGGCTGGAGAAGGAGTACGCGGCAGCCGGCGAAGTCAACCAAGACGTGCTCGAGGAGATCGCGGCCAACCGGGCCGCCCTCGGCAGGTAGCCCTTCCTCGTTAGCGGAAGTCTCCCGCCTTCAGGACCGACATCCGGGCGAGGTCGATGTGCCGATGCAGCGCCTCGCGCACCTGGGACGGAGTCAGGGCCTGGATGCGGTTTTCGAAATCCACGTCCCAGGCGAACGTGCGCCCGAGGTAGGCGTAGTTCGAGATGCGCCCGAGCAACGACCCGTCCTGCGCGCGCGCGAGCCGGCGCGATTCGAGCACGCCGCGCTTGGCATTCTCGAATTCGGATTCGGTGAACCCGGCATCGAGCGCGCGCTTGAGCTCCTCGCGGATCGCCGCCTCGACGCGCGCCTTGTTCTGCGGCGCAAAGATCGCCTCCACGCCGAAGCTTGCGGACGGGTCGAGCGAGCTGGCGCTGAAAAACGAATACGTGCTGTACGACAACCCTTCCTTTTCACGCACGCGCAGCGGTAATCGAGCCGCCGAGCTTCCTCCGAGCAGATAGCTGCCGAGCACCAGCGCCGGGAAATCGGGATGATCGTCGCGCAGCGCGATGTTCAATCCGGCGCGCAAGGTGGCGTTCGCCTTGTCCGGGGTGCGCACCTCTTCTTCCAGCGCCGGGCGTTCGAAGTAACGCGATGCGATGCGTTTGTAGGGAGCCGGACTTTTCCAATTCGCGAACAACTCCTCGACCAGCTTGGTCACCGCTTCAGGATCGAAATCGCCGACGGCGGTGAAGATGGCGCCGGTCGCGCCGACGAGATCGCCGTGGCAGCGCTTGGCCTCGTCGAGCGTCACGGCTTTCAGGCCGGCAATGCGCTCTGCCGTGGTCTGGCGCTCGAGCCAGTGGCCGCGCGGGTAGGGCGCGAGGTGGCGCTCGAGACGCTCGTCTGCGATCGCCGCGGGATCGCTAAGGCGCGATTCGGCCCGCGTCAGCGCGGCGCGCCTCAGCTCCTCGAACTCGTCCGGCGGGTAGGAAGGCTCGCGCAGCACCTCGGCGGCGAGGCGGATCGCATCGGCAAGCTGGGCACGCTTGGTGTCGATGCTCGCCGAGCCGACGCCGATCGAGACCGAGGCATTCAACTTGTCGAACGCGTCGCGCAACTCCGCGCGCGAATGCTGCTTCGTGCCGCGCATCAGCATGCCGCCCGCCATCTCGCACGCGGTGGCGCGGTTCATCTTCGTGGTCTCGTCGCCCCAGTAGAGCGACAGCGACGCGAGCACCCGGCCGCCGCGCGTCTTCTTGGGAAGCAGCGCGAGCCGGATGCCGTTCGGCAGCTCGCGCCGAATCAGCCGCCGCTCGATATTCTCCGGCGAGGGATCGAACGCTTCTCCCTGCTCGACGTCCTCCCGCCCCTTGTATTCGGCAACCATCGCGGCGGCGTCGGGGCGCGGCGGGATCTCCGCGCGCTGCGGTTGCGTGGTGGGCACGAACGTTCCGAGCACTCGGTTGTCCGCTTTGAGGTACTTCATCGCAACGCGCTGCACCTCTTCGGTCGTGACCTGCTGCATGCGGTCGCGGCTCAGGTAGAAGAGCCGCCAGTCGCCCATCGCAGCGAATTCCGAGAGCCAGCGCACCAGCGAGCGCGTATCCGACTGGACGTTTTCGTATTCCTTGATCTGGACGGTTCTTGCGCGCTCGACCTCTTCAGGGCGAATCGGCTCACTTGCCAAACCCTCCACAATCGCGATCAGGGCATCGCGCGCCGGCCCGATCGGTGCGTCCTTCGCCAGGCGCGCACCGAAATGCGCATAGCCCGGGTCGTGCAATGCGTTCTCGTCGGCCCACACCGAGCTGGCGAGGCCCTTCTGTACCAGCGCGCGGTGCAGCCGGCCGGAGGGCGCGTTGCCCAGCACGTGCACCAGCACGTCGATCGCGGCGTAGTCGGCGTGGCTGCCCGCCGGGATGCGGTACATGGTGGCCACGATCGGCGTATCGCCTACGCGCCGCAGCGTGACGCTGCGGTCGCCATCCTGCGTCGGCTCGGTGGTATACAGGGCGGGAAGCGTGCGCGCCGGGCGCGGTATGGGGCCGAAGTGCTTGACGACCATCGGCAGGGCGCGCTGCACGTCGAAGCGGCCGCCGATGATCAATACGGCGTTGTCGGGCTGGTACCAGGTCCGGTAGAACGCCTGCAACCGCTCGATTGGGACCTGCTCGATGTCGGAGCGGGCGCCGATGATCGTGTTTCCGTAGTTATGCCAGCTGAACACGAGGCGCTGCATCCGCTGGAAAAGCACGCTGCCCGGGGAGTTCTCGCCCATCTCGAATTCGTTGCGCACCACCGTCATTTCGCTGTCGAGATCGCGCTTCGCGACCCGCCCTCCGACCAGCCGGTCGGCTTCCAGGCTGAGTGCCCAGTTGAGATTCTCGTCGCTCGCGGGAAGGGTCTCGAAGTAGGTCGTGCGGTCGTACGCCGTCGTGCCGTTGTACCGGGCGCCGCGGCGTACCAGCTCCTGCTTGATATCTTTGAACTTGTCCGAATCCTTGAAGAGCAGGTGCTCCAGCAAGTGCGCCATGCCTTTCTCGCCGTAGCTTTCGTGGCGAGACCCGACGAGCACGGTCAGGTGTACGGTGACGGTATCGACGCTCGGATCCGGCACGGTCAGTACACGCAGGCCGTTTGGGAGCCGATACTCCGTGACGCCTTCAACAGTGGCGACCGGCTTGAGCGCCTGCGCGTGGGCAAGCGCAGCCGCGAGCGCAAGCAGGAGGACCAACAGCAGCGAGGGGATTCTCTTCATGCCCGAAGGATAGAGACTTCCGGCCGGGCGCGGAAGTTCCGGCAGCCCTTGAAACCGCGCCCGTTCGCCCCCAATGCAGAGGCTGCCACGAAAAGACGGGGAGTTCCGCATGGTCCAAGCCGCCACCCGGCAGACGCTCGGCTTCCAGGCCGAAGTGAAGCAGCTGCTTTCCCTGATGATCCATTCCTTGTACGGCAACAAGGAGATCTTCCTCAGGGAATTGATCTCGAACGGCTCGGACGCGGCGGACAAGCTGCGCTTCGAGGCGCTCGCCATCCCGACCCTGTACGAGGCCGATCCCGAGCTCCGGATCTCGATTCGCATCGATAAGGAGGCGCGCACCCTCAGCGTCTCGGATAACGGCATCGGCATGTCGCGTGACGAGGTGATCGCCAACATCGGCACCATCGCCATGTCGGGAACGAAGGAGTTCCTCGCCACGCTGAGCGGCGACCAGCAGAAGGACGCGCGTCTGATCGGCCAGTTCGGCGTCGGGTTCTATTCCTCGTTCATCGTCGCCGACCGCGTGACGCTCGTCACGCGGCGTGCCGGGCTGCCCGCCGCCGACGGGGTGCGCTGGGAATCCGACGGCTCGGGCGAATATGCAATTGAAACGGTCGAGCGGCGCGCACGCGGGACTGAAGTCACGCTGCATCTGCGCGAGGGCGAGGACGAGCTGCTCGAGCCCTGGCGCGTGAAGTCGATCGTGCGCAAGTATTCGGACCATGTCGGGCTGCCGATCGTGCTCGCGGGCGAACCGAAGGTCGATCCGGTCACGAAGGAATTCATGGCCGGCAAGGAAGAGACGCTCAACCAGGCGAGCGCGCTGTGGGCGCGGCCGAAGGCGGAGATCAGCGAAGAGCAATATCGCGAGTTCTACAAGCACGTCGCGCATGATTTCGAGGATCCGCTCGCGTGGGTGCACGCACGCGTCGAAGGGCGGCAGGCGTATACGCAGCTCCTCTACGTCCCGCAGCGCGCGCCGTTCGACCTGTGGGATCGCCAGGCGCGGCACGGCGTGAGGCTGTACGTGAAGCGGGTCTTCATCCTGGAGGATTCCGAGCACCTGATGCCCGGGTACCTGCGCTTCGTGCGCGGCGTGAT
>DASYPC010000125.1:0-6007 GCA_036007105.1 Burkholderiales bacterium
GCAGGATACGTTCTACGTGCTGAAGGGAAACCTGCGGATCTTCCTGCGCGAGCCGAAGGAGGAGGTGCGGCTCGCCGAGGGAGAGACGCTGACCGTCAAGGCGCGGCGCCCGCACCTCGTCACGAACGGGGGCGAAGAGTCCGCGACGTTCCTCGTGCTGCAGGGAATCGGTGAATACGACTTCGTGCCGCTGGTGCCGAATGCCAAGCCGTGAGCACGTGGCGTCGCTGATTGCGCGCGTAGAGCAGGGCAAGTACGTGGAGGCCCTGCAGGAGTTCTACGCCGAGGACGCGACGATGCAGGAAAACGGCAACCCGCCGCGCGCTGGATTGAAAGCGCTCGTCGAGCACGAGCGCGGCGTGATGGCGGCGTTCAAGGAGATCCGCACGCTGCCGGTCAAAGCGTGGCTGGTCGACGGCGATCGGGTCGTGATCCACTGGGTCTTCGAATTCACACGGCCGGACGGCACGCGCTCTCGCATGGACGAGCTCGCGCTGCAGCGCTGGCGCGGCGACCGGGTCGCAGAAGAGCGCTTCTACTACGACCCGGCGCAGCTCGCTGTGCGACCCCCTACTTGATCGGCAGGATCTTGCTGGAGTAGGCGTTGGTGAAGACGTCCCCGACCTTCACCGGCTTGTCGGGCTTGCTCTGCGCGAACGTGATGTCGATCGTGCGCTGCATCAGGTCCTGTTCGATCCAGCCGATGCCGTACTTGCGCGAGCGCTCGGTGATGCAGAGATCGTAGATCTGCGGCGTCGTGGCGAGCAGCGCGTCGCGATCGAGTCCGGGTACGGCGGCGGCCATTGCGTCGATCGCCTCGGCGGGGTTGGCCTGCCCGTCGCGCCACCCCTTGTGCGTCGCGCGCAGGAAACGCTCGATCAGCTTCGGATTCCTTTTCTCGAGCTCGGTGTTGACGAAATAGGTGTGGCCGTAGATCGGCAGGCCGTAGTCGGCCCACAGCAGGTGTCCCACCTGGCCCTTGCCGAGCACCTTCTCCCAGATCGCATAGCTGGTGTAGAGATCGAACGAGGCGTCTACCTCGCCGCCGGCGACGATCGCCTGCTTGCCCTCGGGCTTGACGTTGACGAGCGTCACCGCGTTCGGGTCGAGCTTGTTCAGCGCGGCGAACGCCGGCCACAGCACGCGATGCGAGTCGGCCGGTGGAACGGCGATCTTTTTCCCGACCAGGTCCTGCGGCTTCTGGATGTTGGCGCTCTTCTTGAAGAAGACGTTGTTGCCCGCCTTGTCGAATACGACCGCGACCATCTTCAGGTCCGCGCCCTTCGAGATCGCGGTGATCACGGTCGGCGCATCCGAGATGCCGAGATCAGCCTGCTTCAGGTCGATCTTCTTCGCGCTGTCGGCCGAGCCCGCGCCGCGCAGCACCGTAAGGTCGATTCCTTCTTCCTTGTAGTAACCCTTCTTCATTGCCATGTAGATCGGCGAATGGTCGGCGAGGTGGAACCAGTTGAGCTGCAGCGTGAACTTGTCCTGCTGCGCGAGGGCAGGAAAGGAAAGCGCAAAGGCGAGTGCAGCGAGAAATCTCGACATAACCTCCTCCAAGGTCAGCTTGCCGCGTCCGTCCGGTACGCCCACGGGGCGACCGCGTGCTCCACGGCGACGACGATCCCGTAGAGTACCAGCCCGAGCACCGAAATCAGGATCAGCGACGCGAAGATCGACGGCGTCTCGAGCGTGACGCCGCCGGTGATGATCAGCGCGCCGAGCCCGCGCTCGGAAGCGACGAACTCGCCGACGATCGCGCCGATCACGCTCATCGTCGCGTTCAGCTTCAGGCCGGTGAAGATGTAGGGCACCGCGTTCGGGAAGCGGATCTTCATGAACACCTGCCAGCGGCTCGCGCGCAGCGTACGGACCAGGTCGAGCATCTCGGGCTCGGCGGTCGCGAGGCCGACCGCGCTGTTGACGACCATCGGAAAGAACGCGATCGTCGTGCCGAGGACGATGTTCGGCCAGACGCCGTAGCCGAGCCAGATCACGAACAGCGGCGCGAGTGCGACCTTCGGCAGCGTGTTGAACAGCACCAGCACCGGCATGATGCTGCGCATCAGCAGGTCGTTCCAGACGATCACCACCGCGAGCGCGATGCCGAGCACCGCCGAGAGCACGAACGCACCGAGCACGGCGTAGAGCGTGGTGAGGAAATTGACCGTCCACTGGTAATTGGGCCGGAAATACGCCTTCACCGCCGCGATCGGCGAGGGCAGGATGTATTCCTTGACCCCGCCGATGTCCACCGCGAGCTGCCACGCTACCAGCAGGCCGAGCATCACCAGCACGCTCGGCGTGTAATAGGCGATCGCCTGCGTCAACCGCGTTTCTTGACTCGCCATCGGGGCTCCGCTGACAATGTAACGAACCGGTTAAATCATGGAACGCGCACTGGGCTCAGTCAAGCTGAGAATCACGGTGCTCGAGTCTCTCGAGCGCGATGTGCGGCTGCGCATGCCGTTCCGCTTCGGCGTGGTGACGCTGACCGAGTCGCCGCAGGCGTTCGTGCGTTGCCGGATTCGCACCGAGGATGGCCGCGAGGCCGAAGGCGCTGCGGCCGAGCTGCTCGCGCCGAAGTGGTTCGACAAGAACCCGGCGCTCTCCAACGAGGACAACTACGAGCAGCTGCGCGCGTCGCTGCGCGCGGCGCGCGAGCGCTACCTTGCGCACGGCGCGGAGACTGCGTGGCGCCATTCCTCGCCCGGCAAAGGGCTGGTCGAAAACTACGGTCCTGCGCTGATCGATCGCGCGGTGCTCGATGCGCTGCTGCGCGCGCTCGGCATCTCGTTCTACAAGGCGGTCCAGCAGAACCTCATCGGCGCGGAGCCGTTCGAAGGCATCGACTTGCCGACGTTCTTCGCCGGCCTGAAGCCGCTTTGGCGAATCGCCGCGCGCCACACCGTGGGTCTCGTCGATCCGATCACGGCCGGCGACATCAAGCAGCGCGTCGATGACGGCCTACCCGAGACGCTCGAGGAGGTCGTTGCGCGCTATGGACATCGCTGGTTCAAGCTCAAAGTCGGCGGCGACGCGAACGCCGACGTCGAGCGGCTCTCTGCAATCGCGGCCGTGCTCGATCGCATGGCTGACCCCTACCATGTGTCACTCGACGGCAACGAGCAGTACGAGGACATGGCAGGCGTTGCCGAGTTGTGGCGCCGCATGAAGTCCGACGGGCGGCTTGCCCGGCTCGTCTCGAGCACCGTCTTCATCGAGCAGCCGGTGAAGCGTTCGGCAGCGCTCGAGCGCCCGGTAGAAGGAATCGAGAAGCCGGTGATCATCGACGAATCCGACGATTCGCTCGATGCGTTCCCGCGCGCGAAAGCGCTCGGCTACAAGGGCGTCTCGTCGAAAACCTGCAAGGGGATCTACAAGTCGCTGATCAACCGGGCACGCTGCGCGGCCTGGGGCGGCGAGTACTTCATGACGGGCGAGGATCTGACGATTCAACCGGGTCTCGCGCTGCAACAGGACCTGGCGCTGGTGTCGCTGCTCGGATTGACGCACCTCGAGCGCAACGGCCACCACTACGTGAACGGCATGGCGGACTTGCCGCGCGCCGAGCAGCAGGCGTTCCTTACCGCGCACCCGGATCTCTACGAGCAGAGCCATGGCGCGGTACGGGTGCGGATCGAGCATGGCGAGCTCGCGATCGACTCGCTCGACTGCCCCGGGTACGCGAGCCGTGCGATGCCCGATTGGAACTCGATGAGGGAGATGCCGCGATGAGCTTCCGCGTGCTGAGTGCGAATCACACCAGCTTCACCGTGTCGAGCCTCGACCGCACGCTCGCATTTTTCACCGAGTGCCTGGGCTTCCAGCTCGTGTCGCGTGCGCCGCGCGATCCGAGAATCATCCAGCAGATCACCGGCGTCGAAGGCGCCGACATGGAGATCGCGTTCGTGCGCGGCCCCGGACAGGTGGTCGAGCTGATCGAGTACAAGGCGCCGGCATCGAAAGGCCGCGTCGTCGCACGGCCGTGCGACACCGGTTTCGCGCACCTCGCACTCGACGTCGACGACGTCGACGCGGCCGTCGCCGCGGCTGCGGGTTACGGCGTCGCCGCGATCCACCCCCCGGTTACGATCGACCAGGGGCCGAACAAGGGCAAGAAAGTCGTCTACGTGCGCGACCCGGACGGCGTTACGCTCGAATTCATCGGCAAATAGCGATGGCGCAGAAGCGGATCGGCATCATCATGCACGGCGTTACCGGGCGCATGGGCATGAACCAGCACCTGGTGCGCTCGATCCTCGAGATCCGCAAGCAGGGCGGCGTCGCGCTCAGGGATGGCACGCGCGTGATGCCCGATCCGATCCTGATCGGGCGCAATGCGCAGAAGGTAGAAGAGCTGGCGAGGAAATACGGCGTCGAGCGCTGGTCGACCGACCTCGCGCAGGCGCTGCACAACCCGGCGGACGAGATTTTTTTCGATGCCGCATCGACGATGCTGCGGCCAAAGCTGCTGCAGCAGGCGATCCGCGCGGGCAAGCATGTCTATTGCGAAAAGCCGGTCGCGACGACGCTCGCCGAGGCGACCGATCTGTACCGTGCCGCGAAGAAGGCCCGCGTCAAGCACGGAGTGGTGCAGGACAAGCTCTGGCTGCCGGGATTGCTGAAGCTCGCGAAGCTTCGCGACGAAGGGTTCTTCGGCAGGATCCTCTCAGTGCGAGGCGAGTTCGGTTACTGGGTGTTTGAAGGCGACCCGCGGTCCGGTGGGCCCCCCGCGCAGCGGCCCTCCTGGAACTACCGCAAGAAGGACGGCGGCGGAATCATCCTCGACATGCTCTGCCACTGGCGGTACGTGCTCGACAACCTGTTTGGCGAGGTGAAAGCGGTGTCCTGCCTCGGTGTGACGCACATTCCAGCGCGCTGGGACGAGAGCGGCAGGAAATATTCCGCGACCGCAGATGACGCGGCCTACGCCACGTTCAAGCTTGCGGGCGGCGTAATCGCTCATTTCAATTCGTCGTGGACCGTGCGCGTGCGGCGCGACGACCTGCTCACGTTACAAGTCGACGGCACGCATGGCTCCGCGGTCGCAGGGCTGCGGCGCTGCCTCGTGCAGGCGCGCGACGAGACGCCGAAGCCGGTGTGGAATCCGGACATTCCGCAGCCGATCGATTTCTTCGCCGGCTGGCGTGAAGTACCGGATGAGAGCTACGACAATGCCTTCAAGGTGCAGTGGGAGTTGTTTCTGAGGCACGTCGCCGGCGAGGGCAAGTTCCGCTGGAACCTGCTCGAAGCGGCAAAGGGCGTGCAGCTCGCCGAGCTCGGGCTGAAGAGCTGGCGGCAGCGCAAGTGGCTCGAGGTGCCGAAGCTGAAGCCATGACCGGGACGCTCGAGCTCAACCCGCTTTCGGCAGGTTTCGGTTTCGAGGCGCGCGGTGTCGACCTGGCGCAGCCGCTGCCGAAGGTGGCGTTCCGCGAGATTGAGCAGGCATTCTTTGCCGGGCAGGTGCTGGTGCTTCGCGCACAGCGTCTGACCGCGCAGCAATTCCTCGCCTTCGCGCGCCGCTTCGGGCCGCCCGAACCGCACGTGATCGACCAGTTCCATCACCCCGAGCACGCTGCCATCCTGATCCTGTCGAATCGAACGAGGAACGGCGAGCCGATCGGGCTGGCAGACGCCGGCACGTACTTCCACACCGACTATTCGTACCTCGAGGTGCCGGCGCGCTGCACGATGCTGTATTCGATCGAGGTTCCGCGGAAAGGGGGCGATACGCTGTTTGCGAACCAGTACGCGGCCTACGACGATCTGTCGCAGGCGATGAAGCGACGCATCGAAAGGCTCGTGGCGCTGCACCATTACGGCAACCGCGATGACTTGGACCATGCCTCGCGTACGGTGGCCTCGGTCCTTACCGAAGAGCAGGAGCAGAAACTGGCCTGGGTGCGGCACCGCGTCGCGCGGCCACACCCGGTAACGGGCCGCAAGGCACTGTATGCCGTCTCGGGCAGCTCCTTCCGCATCGAGGGCATGCCCGAAGACG
>DASYPC010000126.1:0-3333 GCA_036007105.1 Burkholderiales bacterium
CTGCGCCATGTCGTGGATACGCAGCCCGGAATCCGCAGGCATAGAGCGGGCGCCGGCTTTCGCTATCTGGATGCACAAGGCAGCGCGGTGCGCGACGCCGAAACGCTGACTCGAATCCGCTCGCTCGCGATCCCGCCCGCATGGACCGACGTCTGGATCTGCCGGGAGGAGCGCGGCCACCTTCAGGCGTCGGGGCGCGATGCGCGCGGCCGCAAGCAGCACCGCTACCACTCGCGCTGGCGCGAGGTGCGCGACGAGACGAAGTACGACCGGATGTTCGCGTTCGCAGCCGCGCTCGGGAAGATCCGGCGCCGCACGAAGCTCGATCTCGCCCGGTCCGGGCTGCCGCGCGAAAAAGTGCTCGCCGCAGTGGTGCAGCTTCTCGAGAGGACGCTCATCCGGGTCGGCAACGAGGAGTACGTCCGCGCCAACGGCTCGTTCGGCCTGACGACGCTGCATAACCGCCACGTCAATGTGCGCGGAGCACGCGTCACGTTCCGATTCCGCGGCAAGAGCGGCCGCGAGCACGATGTCGGCCTCGAGGACCCCAGGCTCGCCGCCGTCGTGCGGCGCTGCCGCGAGCTGCCCGGGCAGGAGCTGTTTGCCTACGTCGACGAAGCGGGCGAGATCCGCAGCATCGGGTCGGCGGACGTGAACGACTACCTGCGCGAGATCACCGGCCAGGAATTCACCGCCAAGGACTTCCGCACATGGGCCGGCACGGTGCACGCGCTGCGGGCGCTGCAGCACTATCCGACCTTCGACTCGGTAGCAGAAGCCAAGCGCAACGTCGTAGCGGCGATCGAGTCCGTCGCGCGAACGCTCGGCAATACCAAGGCGGTGTGCCGCAAGTCGTACATCCACCCGGCGCTGATCGATGCTTATCTCGACGGCAGCATCGCGCACGCTGCCGCTCGCCGCGGCAAGAGTACGGGTGTGCGCGGCCTGCGGCCCGAGGAAACCGAGGTGCTCGCAATCCTGAAAGCGCGGCTGGCGAGCAACGCGCGGAAAGCGTAGTCGGCCTTAAACCACCTTGTCCAGTTCGGGCGTGATCTGGCCAAGCGGCGGCAGCGACTTGCCGCCGGAAACGACGAACGCCCATTCGGGAAACTCCCGGATCAGCAATACGAAGCGTTCCGGATCCGTACCCACCGTACTTTGCAACGCTTCGAGCGCCTCCCGATAAAGCGCACGCGCGCGCTCGGATTCCCTGCCACGCCCGGGCCGAAGATCGACGGTGATGATCGCGGTGCGGTCTGCGGGCTCCGCCAGCATCTCGTGCAGAGCAACGTAGATGTGTTCCTTCGCCCAGGTGCGCGCTACGCACTCTTCGAGCGTGCGCTTCAGTCTGAGCCGCGCTTCTCTGGGATGGCCTTCGGGAATGTCCACTCGAATGATCGGCATGGAGTTTTCCTTGGACGACTATCGGTTCGCCATGTCCCCTTCGAGCTCGTACGCGCGTAGGCACCTACCTTGCTTCACTTCACTTTCACCTTCGAGAGGTCGAACGTCCACGGGCTTGCATCGACCCTCTTCGCGACGCTGATGTCGGTCTTTTCCTTCAGCGGCGGCTCCTTCGGAAACACCTTGAGCGCGAACGCCAGTCTGCCCAGGCCTAGATAGCGGTCCATCTCCGCGTCGTTGAAGCTGACGCGGATGTCCTGCATTGCTCTCGCGTTCCACTGCGGGTCGTAGGCAGTCGCCGTCTGGATGATGGCGGGGTCGAGCGTGCGCGCGTTCTCCGGCTCGCGGAACCAGGCGTTGGCGCGCCGATGGTCGGACGCCGCGAATAGCAGCGCCGCCTTATGCGCGCGCAGAAACTTCTCCACGGCGTCCGGGTTTTTCTGCATGTAGTCGTTGCGCATCGCGATTACCATCGTCAGGCTGGTGTCCTTCGCAAGCTCCTTGGCGAGCCCCTGGGTCACGAACAGCTCGATCCACGGGTCCCAGACGAACACGGCATCCACCTTGCCGCCCTTGATCGCGTCGGACAGATCGGCAAAGCCCATGTGCACCATTTCCACGTCCTTGCCGGCTTTCAGGCCAGCTTTTTCGAGCATGCCGATCGCAGCGAGATAGATGGAGCTGCCTACCGGCCCATAGAGCTTCTTGCCCTTGAGATCCTTGAGCTCGTTCATTCCCGACTTGGGCGTGGCGAGGATCGAGCCACGGAACACCGACTGGCGGCCTACCACCGTCGTCGGCGCGTTGGCGACCGCGAGCGAAACCGACGGCATGTCGCCGATGAACCCGACATCGATCGACCCGCCGACCAGCGCTTCGTTCACCGCGGGGCCGAAGCTGAACATGATCATCTCCGCCTGCAGGCCGTTCAGCTCGAGAATGTTGGTCTTCGCGAGGGCGTGCGCGATTTGCGCTTCTACCGTCGTGGTGGGCTGCCAGCCGATGCGGATCTTTTTCAGATCCTGGGCGGCGAGCGGCGCCGAAAACAAGGTGGCGATTGCGGCGGCTGCGAGCGCGGCCACGCCGGTCAACAGTGCTTTCCCCGTCATTTTGAGCGCTCCCCTCACGCCATTCATTGAAAGATCATCCTACACCCTGGGTGGTCTGTTCATCCTCCTGCCACTCCGGCTTGAGCGATTGCCAGAGATCCTGCGCAAGGCTCACGAATTCGGGAAGGCTGCGTGTCGCGGCGGTGCGCGGTCGCGCGAGCCGCACGTCGTAGACTGCACGAACGCGCCCCGGGCGCGCACTCATCACGACGATCCGATCGCCGAGGAAGACCGCCTCCTCGATGCTGTGCGTGACGAAGAGCACGGTCTTGCGGGTCTCCGAGCTGATGCGCGCGACCTCTTCCTGCAACAGCACGCGCGTCTGCGCATCCAGCGCGCCGAACGGCTCGTCCATGAGCAGGATGTCCGGGTTGGGCGCAAGCGCGCGGGCAATCGCTGCGCGCTGCTTCATGCCGCCGGAAATCTCGTGCGGAAAACGGTCTTCGAAGCCCGACAACCGGACCAGGTTGATGTAGTGGCGCGCTGTCTCGCGCCGCTCTCCTTGCGCGATGCCCTGTGATTTGAGCCCGAACTCGACGTTTCGCTGCACCGTCATCCACGGAAAGAGCGCGTAATCCTGGAATACGACGGTGCGCCGGCGATCCGGTCCGCGGATCTCTTCGTCGCCGTGGATCACCTGGCCGGACGTGGGCCGCAGGAACCCGGCGACGATGTTCAGCAGCGTTGACTTGCCGCAGCCGCTAGGGCCAAGCAGCAGGACGAACTCGCCGGCGCTCACGGCGAGGTCGATGCCGTCGAGGGCGAGGATCTCCTGTTGCTTGCCGCGGACCGAAAACCGCTTGACCAGCGCACGGATTGC
>DASYPC010000127.1:0-2604 GCA_036007105.1 Burkholderiales bacterium
ATAAATTCGGCCCTACACAAGCGGGAACGAACATGAGCGAAAAGATCATCGAATTCGACAAAGTCGTCGCCGGGTATACGCCTAGCCTGACGATCCTCAACGAGCTGACGCTGGACGCGCGCAAGGGTGAGATCACGCTGCTGATCGGCCCGAACGGCGCTGGCAAGTCGACGGTGTTGAAGACGCTGTTCGGCATGCTGGTGCCGCGCTCGGGCGAGGTCCGCTTCGAAGGCAAGCGCGTCAACGGCAAGTCGCAGCGCGAACTGCTGGCCGAGGGGATCGCGTTCGTACCGCAGGGCCGCAATCTGTTCGGCTCGCTGTCGGTCCGGCACAACCTCGAGCTGGGCGGCATCACGCTGCCGCGCGGCGAGCTCAACGGCCGCATCGACGAAGTGCTCGCGCGCTTTCCCCGGATCAAGGAGCGCATCGACAACCAGGCCTCGACGATGTCGGGCGGCGAGCAGAAACAGCTCGAGGTCGGCCGCGCGCTGCTGTTGCACCCGCGCGTGCTGCTGATCGACGAGCCTTCGATCGGCCTGTCACCCAAGCTCGTGCAGGAAGTGATGACGCTGCTGCGCGGGCTCGCGGATCAAGGCGTGACGGTGCTGATGGTCGAGCAGAACGTGCGCACCGCGCTCAAATATGCGAACCGCGCTCTGGTGCTCGAGATGGGGCGGCTGGCGCTTGACCGGCCCGCGTCCGAGCTCCTCAACGACCCGGATCTGAACCGGCTGTTCCTCGGCGGGCACGTGAAGACCGCGGCATGATCGCAACGGCATGAGCTTGCGCCCGCTTGCGCTCGGGGCGCTCACGGTCCTCGAGCTTGCGCCCGACGACATGGTGATCTGCGCGGCCGAGGCGGGTTACGCCTATGTCGGTCTGCGCATCCTGCCGGCGACACCGACCGAAGTGACGTGGCCGTCGATCGGCGACACGCCGTTGGTGCGCAACATCGAGCGGCGACTTGCCGACACCGGCGTGCGCGTGCTCGACATTGAAATCTTCCGACTGTTGCCGAAAACCGAGGTGCGGGCCTTCGTGCCGGCGCTGGAAACCGGTGCGCGGCTCGGTGCCACGCAGGTTCTCGTCGCCGGCAACGATCCCGATCCAGTGCGCCTCGCCGATCGCTTTGCCGCGCTGTGCGATCTGGGCGCGCCGCTCCGGCTGACGCTGAACGTCGAGCCGATGCCCTGGACCGAAGTGAAGAACGTCGACCAGGGGTTGCGCCTTCTCGTCACGGCGGCGCGCCCCAATGCAGGTTTGCTGATTGATCCCATCCACTTCGATCGCGGCGGCAATGTCCCCGCGGATATCGCGGCGATTCCTCGCGAGCGGCTGTTCTACATGCAGCTATGCGACGCGCCGGCGGAGCGGCCGCGCGACACCGAGACACTCATCCATCAGGCGCGCAACGAGCGCCTGATGCCGGGCGATGGGGCGCTCGACCTGGAAGGAATCCTGCGCGCCATGCCGCGAGACATCCCGATCGCGCTCGAGGTGCCGATGCGTACGCTCGCGCAATCGGTCGGCGCCGTCGAGCGCGCCACGCGGATGCGCGCCAAGACCGAGGCCTTGCTCGCGACGCTGTAAGGATTTCCAAACTGTTCGTGCTGAGCATTTCGGCAGGCTCTGGGCGGGCTTGTCGGTGCATGCATGGCCGCCCCGGGTTTCGCGCTGCGCGCTCAACCCGGGCTACGCTTCCCACCCGCAATCAAGATGTGTAGCCGGGATGAGCGCAGCGAATCCCCGGGGGATTCTCGCGGGGTTGCCGCCTCGCGCCGGCTAGCGCGCTTGCGCCTGCGCCGCCATGCGCGCCGGCGCATTGAGCGCGCCGTACGCGTCGTAGTCTCCGGCGCGCTGGACGATCTCGAAAAAGAAGCGGTCGGCGAAGCTCTCGCTGTAGATGTGGAAGTATTCGCCGTCCGCCGACCGGTCGTACAGAATGCCCAGCTCCCGGAGGCGCCCGACGAGCCGGTCGTCGAGCTCGAACCGGGTCGGCAGGTCGTCGTAGTAATTGCGCGAGATCGGCACGAAGGAGACGCCGCTCGCGCGGAGCTTCGCGACCGTGGCGAAGATATCGTCGCAGGAAAACGCGATGTGGTGCACGCTGGCCCCGCCGAGCGTCGATATCGTGCGCGCCGTCTGCGTGCTGCGGCTGGGCGAGACGTTGAGCACGACGCGCAGCCGGCGATTTTCGGTGGCGATGCCGCAGCTACGGATGAGCCCGTAGGGATCGGACAGCTCGAGGCTGTCGCCGGGCTGCATGCCGAGCACAGCGCGGTAGAAAAGAATCCAGGTGTCGAGTTGATCGATGGGCAGGCCCATCGCCACGTGGTCGATCGTAAGAAGTCCCGCGTCGATCCCGGGTGCGGGGTCTTCCAGCGCGAAATCGATCTCGTAGAGACTCTTCTGCCCGGGCGCCGTCGAGACGAAATAGATCAGGCTGCCATCAGGCGCGCGGATCGCGGGAATCCTGAGCTCGTGCGGACCGATCTTGCCGTCGAATCGCGGGCAGTGGAACGCGGTCGCACGGTTGAGTGCGCGTATGCCGTCGTCGGTGCGCAGGCTGAGCGCGCAGATCGACGGCCCGCGCTCGGCGAAATA
>DASYPC010000128.1:0-1686 GCA_036007105.1 Burkholderiales bacterium
CTCACCGACTATCTCACGACGCTCGCCGGCCCTGCGCCGCAGGGCGATGCCGCGCGCAACTTTTATGGCCGCGTTGCAAAGATCACCGGACTTCCCGAGGATGTCGTTGCCCGCGCGCGCGGCTTCATCCGCGACGCCTATGTCAAGCATCTGCGCTCCGCTGAAGGCAAGATCGTCAGCCACTACGACGTTACTTTCGCCGTGCCCGACCCGTTCCCGGAACAGGAGAGCGCGCGCGGCGGCGATCCGGTGCTCGACAGTCTCACCCGCGCGTATGGCGCCGCTTATGTGGCTTATGCGCGCGACGACCTCGGCTTCAAGACCGAGATGAGCTACATCCTGCTCGCTAACGACATCGCCGGCAAATGGGACTGGGGCGAAGGCGCCGGGCGCGGCTCGGCCAGCGCCAGCGACGATTTGCGGGAATTGCTCGCGTTCATTCCCTCGTTTCGCCTGCTCGTCGCGCACGGCTACGCCGACATGGTGACGCCCTATGCGGCGAGCCGTTACGTGCTCGACCATCTTCCACCGATGGGCGATCCCTCGCGCGCGCAACTCCTGCTCTATCGCGGCGGACACATGTTCTACACCGACGCGGACTCGCGCAGAGCCTTCAGCGCGGACGCCAAAGGGTTCTACCAATCGACGCAGTGATGTGACGCGCGGTGATGCTCAGCGGCCGTGCATTCTTTTTCCACTCGCCTGTCCGGTGGCCGCATCACGAGGAGCGGTGGTAGAGCGCATGAGGGTTGGCGACGCTTTGTCAGTTGTTTTGGTCACCAAGATATCGCTCACTGTGGACGTGCTTTTTTTGGACTTCGCAACGGCAGAGCTCGGGCATGCTGCCGCAGCTGCCACGAACATCGCGGCTGTGGTCAGGACGAGCGATTTGCGCATGGGCCTCCTCCGCTGATCAGCAACCGATGCTCGCATTATAGGCGCTATCGCGACCCTTCATACTCCAAAATATCGAAGCCGACGTGCCGATCGATCATGTAGATCAGCCCACGCGGGTCGAGCGCGACGTCGTTGCTCTGCGGCGCGGGCCTGCCCGCCACGGGCTCGGGGATGAAATAGCCGATCTCGTGCGGACTCAAGGGATCGGCGACATCGATGATCCGAAGCCCGCCGCCGAACCAGACGGCATGCACGACCGTGCCCGTCACGCGTTCGCAGAACTGATGCGCGCCGAAGCGGGCGCCGCGCGTGCGGCTGAAGGGCGAATCGAGTTCGCTGACCTGGAATTGTCCGAGCGGCTTGATGGCGGCGAGATCGCTCACGTCGAAGGTCAAGAGGCAGGCATGCGCGCGCCCGCGCCGCGCCTCCTCCTCGCCCGCGCTCAGCGCCTGGTCCTCCTCGTCGATCGCAACCGCGATGCGCCGGCCCTCGATGCGGCCTGGCAGCGGCAATACCGTATGCGTCGGCTCCGGAAACAGCGGATGGTAATTATAGTTGCCGACGCGCTTCGGCCGCGCCAGATCGGACACGTCGACCACCCAGAACCCTCCGTGCCAGCAGCTCGCCCACATCTCGTCCGCGAAGCGCAGCGCATGGTGCAGGCGATGCCGCCGACCCGACCAGGTCGGCGTCTCGCCGCCCGCGACATGCTGCCCGGGCATCCACCAGCGTGAGACTTCCTGCGGCCTTGCCGGGTCGCGCAGATCGTAGATGACGAGGATATTGCCA
>DASYPC010000129.1:0-2399 GCA_036007105.1 Burkholderiales bacterium
GGCGGCCGGACCGCCGAAAGCAAGACCGAGCGCCGCCACGGCCAGCAGCCCGCCGACGCGCGCTGCGGCGTTGTTGATGCCTGATGCCGTTCCGCTCTTCTGCCCTGGCGCGGAATCGAATACCGTTGTCGTGAGCGGCGCGACGCTGAGCGTCATCCCGATGCTGACGACGATGAGCCCCGGCAGGAATCCACTCCAATAGCTCGAAAGATTTCCCGTGAGAGCCAGGAGCGTAAACCCGGCGGCGGTGATCAACGGACCCAGTATGAGCGGCAGCCGCGCACCCGTGCGCTCGACCAGCCCACCCGACCAGCGCGACCCGAGACCCATGAGCACGGAAAAGGGAAGGAACGCCGCGCCCGCGGCGGTGGCGCTGTAGTGATGCACGTCGATCAACAGGTAGGGAAGAACGAACAATCCGCCGCTGAGCGCGGCATAGAGCAGCACGGTAAGCGCGTTGGCGCCGGCGAAGGTGCGATCGCGGAAGAGCGACAGCGGCATCATCGGAGCGCGCGACTTCGCTTCCGTCCGGATGAACAACCAGATCGCAGGCATCGCCGCGGCAAGCGCGATCGCGCCGCGAGCATGCTCGCCATCGCCCACCGAGACGAGGCCATAGCTCAGCAACGCGAGCGCAACGATTGCGAGCAACGTACCGCGCACATCGAGCGGCTCGACATCCGTAGTGCCGCGGTCCTGCGGCAGCTTGAGCGCGAGCAGCAGCGCCGCCGCAGCAATCGGCAGGTTGATGAAGAATATCGACCGCCAACCGATCGAATCGACCAGCCAACCTCCGATCACCGGGCCGAGCGCGGTCGTGAGCGCGCCGGCCGCCGCCCAGGTGCCGATCGCGCGACCACGCGCCTCTCCCGTATACGCGACGCTGATCATTGCGAGGCTCGCCGGCATCAGCAGCGCGGCTGCCGCGCCCTGGATCACGCGCGCCGCCACCAGCCAATGCGCCGACGGCGCGAGCCCGCATGCCAGCGAAGCAACTGCGAAGCCGACGAGGCCGACGAGAAACATCTTGCGTCGGCCGAGGCGGTCTCCCAACGAGCCGCCGAGCAGGATCAGGCTGGCGAGACTCAACAGGTAGCCGTTGACGACCCACTGGATACTTGCGAGACCGGTCCCGAGACCGCTCTGCATCGCAGGAAGCGCGACGTTGACGACCGAGCCGTCGATGAAGCTCAGGCTGCTTCCGAGGATCGTGACCGGAAGCACCCAGCGCGTCTCGCTTGGACCGCCTTCGCTCGGACTTTGCGGCGGAAGCGTCTCGCAAGGCAGGCGGTGCGGCCCGAGCATAATGAGCTTTGAGCTACTCCGGTCGTTTCCAGTACTTCCACACGATCAAGAATGCAACGTAATGCGTAACGAGCAGCGCCGGAACCCAGAAGGCGGGAATCCAGTACGCGGGGCCCATGAACGGCGCCGCGCCGTAAAGCGTAGCCAGTGTGATCGCGGCGGCGAGATCCAGCGTTCCTTCGATGGTGAAAATCCAGATCATAACCCGCGCGGCCGGCATTTCGCGCGCGTGAAGATGCGTGGGACGTCAAAGCATCTCGAGCGCGAGCGCGATCCCCTGCCCTCCCCCGATGCACAGCGTCACGATGCCGCGTTTCAGACCGTCGCGCCGCATCGAGTGCAACAGACGGGTCGTCAGAACGGCACCGGTCGCTCCGATCGGATGGCCGTGCGCGATCGCGCCGCCTTCGACGTTGACGATGTCTTCGGGCAATCGCAGCTCGCGCAGCACCGCCAGCGGAACGGCGGCGAACGCTTCGTTGATCTCCACGCGCTCGACATCGCGCAGGTTCCAGCGCGCGCGTTCCAGCGCTTGACGCACCGCGGGCACCGGACCGATCCCGAAGAAGCCCGGCTCCACGGCCGCGACTCCGTAAGCGACGAGGCGGGCGATCGGCACGACTCCGACCTTGTCGGCGAACGACCGCTCGGCCACGACCATCGCCGCCGCGCCGCTGTTGAGTCCCGGCGCGTTGCCGGCGGTGATCGTGCCGTCCTTGCGAAACGCCGGCTTGAGCTTCGCCAGCACGTCCAGCGTCGTCTCCGGCCGATTCGCTTCGTCGCTCGCGAAGACTTGCGGGCCCTTGCGTGTCTTCACTTCCACGCCGACGATCTCCTGCGCGAAGTGGCCCGCCGTCTGTGCCGCGGCAAACCGTTTCTGCGAGCGTTCCGCCCAGCGATCCTGATCCTCGCGCGTGATGCTGTGGCGGGTGACCAGGTCTTCGGTGTGCCAACCCGAGTGCTCGCCTGAGAACGCGTCGTCGAGGCCGTCGCGCAGCATGCTGTCGTAGATCTCGGTGTCGCCCATGCGCTGACCCCAGCGCCCGCTCGGCAGGAGGTACGGAGCGCGATCCATGTTTTCCATTCCGCCGGCG
>DASYPC010000130.1:0-3401 GCA_036007105.1 Burkholderiales bacterium
GCGCGGATGCTCGTTGGAATTCAGGTAGACCGTCTCGACCTCGCACATCAAGCGGTGGAACACCGCGGGAAATTCCGACAGCCACTGCACGTTGCGGATGCCGGAGATTTTCGAGGCGTCGTCCTTGGTGTGCTTGTAGCCTTCCCAGATCTTCAGCAGCTCGGAGGATTCGCGAATGAAAAGCACCTCGCGCAGCGATTCATCGAATGAGCCCGGGCAGAGCACGAGGATCGTCTCTTCCTGCTCGATGCCGGCGAGGTGAAACAGGTCCGTCTGCGGGACGATCAGGCTGACGGCGTCGGAGTTGCGCGGCAGCACGTCGTTCGCGTTGACGACCGCGAGCGAGCTCCGGGCCATCTTCTTCATCAGGCGTTGCCGGTTCTCGATGAAAAGGGCCGGGTCGATCGGAAGGTGACGCATGCGAGCCTTTCGGGCGTGGGGTCAGACGCGTATTTACATGGCCCTTGCTCGTGTGGCAAGGTGAACAGCAAATGCAGAGGATCAGAGTCGTCGATTCGCATACCGGGGGCGAGCCGACCCGCGTGGTCGTCGAAGGCGGGCCGGACCTCGGCGGCGGGCCGCTCGCGGAGCGGCGCGAACGCTTCGGGCGCGAGTTCGACCGCTACCGCGCCGCCTGCGTCAACGAGCCACGCGGATCGGACGTGATCGTCGGCGCGCTGCTCGTCGAGCCCGAAGACGAGACCTGCGTCACGGGTGTGATCTATTTCAACAACGTCGGCACGATCGGCATGTGCGGGCACGGCACGATCGGGTTGATGATCACGCTCGCCCATCTCGGCCGCATCCTGCCGGGCGAGCACCGCATCGACACCCCGGTCGGCACGGTGACCGCGACGCTCGATCCGAGCGGTGAAGTGACGGTCACCAACGTGCCGAGCTGGCGCGAGCGCAAGGGCGTGACGGTGCAGGTCCCGGGGCTCGGCGCAATCACGGGTGATATCGCCTGGGGAGGAAACTGGTTCTTTCTCGTCGAGCAGCATGGCGAGGATCTCGCCCTCGGCAACGTCGAACGTCTCACGGACGTGTCGTGGCGGATCCGGCAGGCGCTGAACGCGCAAGGCTTTCCGGACATCGACCATGTCGAGCTGTTCGGTGCGTCGAGCGCGACGGGCGCGGACGCGCGCAATTTCGTTCTCTGTCCCGGAAAAGCCTACGACCGCTCGCCGTGCGGCACCGGCACCAGCGCCAAGCTCGCCTGCCTCGCCGCCGACGGCAAGCTCGCCGAGGGCGCGCGCTGGGTGCAGGAAAGCATCGTCGGCAGCCGCTTCGGCGCCTCCTACCGCTGGATCGACCGGGGGGCCGGGCGCATTTCGCCGATGATTTCCGGCACCGCCTACATTACCGCCGAGAGCACGCTCCTCATCGACGAGCGCGACCCGTTCCGCTGGGGCATCGCTTGAGGTGACCGGGCGGGTCGTCATCGTCGGCGGCGGCGTGATCGGCCTCTTTGCCGCGTACTACTGCGCGGCGCGCGGCTGGCGCGTCACGGTGGTCGAGCGCAACGGCGAGCAGCGAGACGGCTGCTCGTTCGGCAACACCGGCATGATCGTGCCGAGCCATTTCGTGCCGCTCGCCGCGCCGGGAATGGTTGCACTGGCGCTGCGCTGGATGTGGAACCCGGCTTCGCCGTTCTATGTAAAGCCGCGCGCTTCATGGGAGCTCATCGACTGGGGGCTCAAGTTCTGGCGCGCCGCGAATGGCGAGCACGTGCAGCGCGGCGGGCGGCTGCTGCGCGATCTCATCATGGCCAGCCGCGACTGCTACCCGGAGCTCGTCTCGCAGGCAGACGACTTCGAGTTCACCCAGCGCGGATTGCTCGCGCTGTGCAAGACGCAGCATGCGCTGGAAGAGGAAGCGAAGGCCGCGGAGCTTGCGCGCGAGCTCGGGCTTGCGGTGGAGGTGCTCGATCCGAAGCAGACCGCGGCGCGAGATCCGGGGATCCGCATGGATGTCGCGGGTTCCGTCTACTTCTCGCAGGACAGCAACCTCGCGCCGGAGCGGTTGATGCGCTCGATGCAGCGCCGGCTCGCCGAAGCCGGCGTCGAATTAGCATGGAACACGGAAGTCACCAGCTGGCACACTGAGCATCGAAAAATTCGCGCGGCAATAACGAGCGTCGGCGCCGAGCTCGAGGCCGACGAATTCCTGCTCTGCGCCGGCTCGTGGTCGCAAGCGCTGGCGAAGCGACTCGACCTGCGTTTGCCGCTGCAGCCCGGAAAAGGCTACAGCCTCACGCTGCCGCGCCCGCGCAACGCGCCGCGAATGTGCGCCCTTCTCACCGAGGCGCGCGTCGCGGTGAGCCCGATGAGCGGCGCGCTGCGCTTCGGCGGCACGATGGAGCTTGCCGGCCTGAATGAGGACATCAACCCGATCCGGGTGCAGGGGATCGCCGCCGCGGCGCAGCGCTACTACCCCGATCTCACGCCAGCAGACTTCGAGGGGATTCGTCCGTGGCGCGGGCTGCGCCCCTGCTCGCCCGACGGGCTGCCTTATCTGGGCAGGCCTCAACGCTACTCCAACCTCATCGTCGCCACCGGGCACGCGATGCTGGGCATTACGCTCGGGCCGATCACCGGCAGGCTCAGCGCGCAGATTCTCTCGGGCGAGCGGCCCGGAGTCGATATAACCTTGCTTTCCCCGGATCGCCATAGCTAGAGGACTGCCATGGAATGGAAAGGCGTCGTCTCCGCCATCACCACGCCGTTCAAGGCGGACTATACGGTCGACCACGCGTTTCTCGCCGAGCACGCGAAGTGGCAGATCGAGAACGGCGTGGATGGGATCGTCGCGCTCGGATCGCTCGGCGAGGCGGCAACGCTCACGTTCGAAGAGAAGGTGGCGATCCTGAAGACGCTCGCCAGCGCGCTGGGCAGTAAACCTTTGGTCGCAGGCATCGCGTCGCTCAGCACCGTGGAAGGTGTGTCCCTCGCCCGCGCTGCGCAGGAAGCGGGCTGCGCCGGCCTGATGGTGCTGCCGCCGTACGTCTACAGCACCGACTGGCGCGAGATGAAGGCGCATGTCGCCGCCGTCCTCGGCGCGACGAAGCTCACCTGCATGCTCTACAACAACCCGCCCGCCTACAAGACCGACTTCCTGGCGCCGCAGATCGCCGAGCTCGCGGCAGAACATGCGAACTTGCGCGCGGTGAAGGAATCGAGCGGCGACGCGCGCCGCGTAACCGCGACCAAGGCACTGTGCGGCGACCGCCTCGCCGTCTTTGTGGGCCTCGACGACATGATCCTCGAGGGCGTGCGCGCCGGCGCGGTCGGCTGGATCGCCGGTCTGGTGAACGCGCTGCCGCGCGAGACGATGACACTCTTTCGCGCCGCGACACGCGGCGAGACCGAAAAAGCGGACGCGCTGTACCGCTGGTTCCTGCC
>DASYPC010000131.1:0-5431 GCA_036007105.1 Burkholderiales bacterium
GCCAGGCGGACCGCCCCTGGTCGACCGGCTCCACCGATCGACCTGGGGTGGTCCGCGGCTTCTCTCCGCTCAGCAACGAATCCAAGGAACCAGCGTATTTTACGCGCAGGGCGCCCCCTTAGATCGCGCCTGTCCGCTCCCGCCGTGGCAGCTCCGTAGCCAAACCTTTCGGTATCGGAAGTGTCTGTTACATATGGATAATATGTTAAACTGCATCGCCTGGTGCCAGGCAATTCTGAACTTTCGCAGTTTGAGCACGGTCCACCCTTACGCAATGCAGTTCGGGGAGGGGAAGAATGGAAGAATCATCCGGGAGTTTTCACGTCGCTGCCCTGCGGCGCGCCTTCGGTTTGGCGCGCGGCGCCCTCGCGCTCCTGGGCTTGGGCGTTTCGTTTGCCGTGGCGTTTCCAAGTGTTCGCGAAGCGCTGGTCCCACCTTCCCCGCTGGCCCAGGCGGGCTTCGCAGCGATCCACTCCGGGCAACCGGCCGTCATCGGCATTGCCGCGGAGTCAACGACCGTCGCTGAAGTCGAGAAGAACCCCGAGCAGCGCGCGCTGTCGGAATTCATCGCCAAGCGCTATCGGGTTGCCGAGGAGGCGATTACCGGGATCGTCTCGAGCGCCTACCGTGCTGGGGCGGAGCACCGCGTCGACCCGCTGTTGATCCTCGCCGTCGTCGCCGTCGAATCCCGCTTCAACCCGGTTGCCGAGAGCGTTTTCGGCGCCAAGGGGCTGATGCAGGTCCTGCCAAAGTACCACCGGGAGAAGCTCTCCGAACACGGCGGGGAGACCGCGCTGCTCGAGCCGGAAGTCAATATCCAGGTCGGCACTCAGATCCTGCGCGAATACCTGCGGCGCTCCGGGGAGACGGAGGGCGCGCTGCAAATGTACCTGGGCGGGGCCGACGAGTCGGCGTCGCTCTACACAGGCAAAGTGCTTGCCGAGCGCGCGCGCCTGCAGCAGCTTGCCGAGCGCACTAGGCAGCTCGCCGAGCGCGCAAAGCGCCTCGCCACCCGCAGCTAGCCCGCGCAGTAGCGCTCCAGCCGCGTTGCGGCTTCCTCGAGTTCCGCCAGGCCGCGCGTGTAGGCGAAGCGCACGAACGCCTGCGTCCCGTTGGCTCCAAAGTCGGTCCCCGGCGTTGCCGCGACCGCCTCGCGCTCGAGCAACTCGAGCGCGAAGCTGCGTGAGTCGCCGAAGCGGGAACAGTCCGCATAGACGTAGAACGCACCCAGCGGATGGGCGGGCACCGCCAGGCCGGCGTGCTCGATCGCGGGCACCAGAAAATCACGCCGCCGGGCGAATTCGGCGCGCCGCGTTTCGAAGATCTGCAGCGACTCGGGCTGCAGGGCGGCGAGCGCGGCGTGCTGCGCGACCGTGGGCGGAGAAATGAAAAAGTGCTGCGCGAGCTTTTCGAGATCGCGCACCCGATGCTCGGGCAGGATGGCCCATCCGAGCCGCCATCCGGTCATGCAGAAATACTTCGAGAAGCTCCCCACGACGACGGTCTCGCCCGGCGCGCCCAGCGCGGTCGACGGCGAAGTCCCGTACACGAGCCCTTGGTAGATCTCGTCGACGATCAGGACGCCGCCGCGCTCGGCGACGAACGCGGCGATTCGTTCCAGCTCCCGCGCCGGGAGGATCGTTCCGGTGGGATTCGCCGGGGAGCCGAGCAGCAGTCCGCGGGTGCACGGGCTCCAGGCCGCCCGCACCATGTCGAGAGTCGGCTGGAACTGCGAATGCGCCGCCACCGCGAGGGGTCTCGCGATTCCCTCGAACGCCCGCACGAAGTGCCGGTACCCCGGATACCCCGGGTCCGGAACGAGGAATTCGTCGCCCGGCTCGGCATAGAGGGAAAGCAGCAGCAGGAGCGGGCCTGAGGCGCCGGCCGTGACCGCCACCTGCGACGCCGCAAGCGATACGCCGAACCGCTCGCGGTGGAACGCGGCAATCGCTTCGCGCAGCGGTGCGATGCCGAGCGCGGGCGTGTAGGCGGTAAGGCCGTCGCGCAGTGCTTTCACTCCGGCTTCGACCACCGGTGGCGGCGCCGTGAAGTCCGGCTCGCCGATCTCCATGTGCACCACGTGCCGCCCAGCGGCCTCGAGCGCCTGGGCACGTGCGAGCACGTCCATGACCTCGAAAGGCTGGATCTCCGCCGCGCGACGCGCGGTACGAATGCGCTCGAGGGTGCCGATGGTGCGGCGATTATAATTATTCGCGCCCCCCCGGGACCGGCGGCGGCGTTTGCAGGGGGAACCGCAAGCGTGGACGATCAACTCAAGAACAGCGCCCTCGAATACCACCGGCTTCCGCGCCCGGGCAAGGTCGCGATTCAACCGACCAAGCAACTCACGAACCAGCGCGACCTTGCGCTCGCCTATTCGCCAGGCGTCGCGTACGCCTGCACGGCGATCGCGGAAGACCCGGGGCAGGCGGCCTCGCTCACGTCGCGCGGCAACCTGGTCGCCGTGATCACGAACGGCACCGCGGTGCTCGGGCTGGGGGCGATCGGGCCGCTTGCCGCGAAGCCGGTGATGGAAGGCAAGGCGGTGCTGTTCAAGAAGTTCGCCGGGATCGACGTCTTCGACCTCGAGATCAACGAGCGCGACCCGCAGAAGCTGATCGAGATCATCGCCAGCCTCGAGCCGACGTTCGGCGGCATCAATCTCGAGGACATCAAGGCGCCGGAATGCTTCGAAATCGAGCGCACCCTGCGCGCCCGGATGCGAATCCCCGTCTTTCATGACGACCAGCACGGCACTGCGATCATCGTCGGCGCCGCGATCCTGAATGGCCTCAAGGTCGTGGGCAAGGACCTGTCGAGCGTGAAGCTCGTGACTTCGGGCGCGGGCGCGGCGGCGCTCGCGTGCCTGGGGCTGCTCGTGAAGATGGGACTGCCGGTCGAGCACATCACGGTCACCGACATCAAGGGCGTCGTCTACCGTGGCCGAGTCGAGGAGATGGATCCGGACAAGGCGCACTACGCGCGGGATACTGCGGCTCGCACGCTCGGCGAGGTGATCGACGGCGCCGACGTCTTCCTCGGTCTGTCCGCGGGAGGCGTGCTGAAGCCCGCGATGCTGAAGAAGATGGCGGCGCGGCCGCTGATCCTCGCGCTCGCCAACCCCGACCCGGAGATTCTCCCCGAGGCGGCACGCGAAGTGCGCCCCGATTGCATCATCGCGACCGGCCGCTCCGACTATCCCAACCAGGTGAACAACGTGCTGTGCTTCCCGTTCATCTTTCGCGGCGCGCTCGATGTCGGCGCCAGCTCGATCACCGCGGAGATGGAACTGGCGGCGGTGCGCGCGATCGCCGAGCTCGCCCAGGCGGAAGCGTCCGACATCGTCGCCACCGCCTACGGGGGCGAGCAGCTGAAATTCGGACCCGAATACCTCATTCCGCGCCCGTTCGACCCGCGCCTGATCGCGCGCATCGCGCCCGAAGTCGCGCGCGCGGCGATGGAGTCGGGCGTCGCGACGCGCCCGATCACGGACCTGAACGCGTACCGCGAATCGCTCAGCCAGTACGTGTACCACTCGGGCCTGATCATGAAGCCGCTCTTCAGCGCGGCGAAGCTCGCGCCCAAGCGGATCGTCTACGCCGAGGGCGAGGACGAACGAGTGCTGCGCGCAGTGCAGACCGTGGTCGACGAGAATCTTGCCAAGCCGATCCTGATCGGCCGGCCTGCGGTGGTCGAGCGGCGCGTCGAGCAGCTCGGCCTGCGCATCGGTCCCGGCAAGGGATTCGACCTCGTCAACCCGGAATCCGACCCCCGCTACCGAGAGTACTGGACGACCTACCACAAGCTGACCGAGCGCAAAGGCGTATCGCCGGAATACGCCAGGATCGAGACGCGGCGCCGCAACACGCTGATCGGCGCGATGATGATCCACAAGGGCGAAGCCGACGGGATGCTGTGCGGGACGTTCGGCACGCATGCGCTGCACCTGCACTACCTGGACCAGATCATCGGCATGCGCCGCGGGGTGCGGAATTACGCCGCTATGAACGCGCTCGTGCTGCCGCACCAGACGGTGTTCCTCTGCGACACGTACGTCACGCCCGATCCCGACGCGGAGAACATCGCCGAGATGACCATCCTCGCCGCCGAAGCGGTGCGCCGCTTCGGCATCGCGCCCAAGGTTGCGCTGCTGTCAGCATCCAACTTCGGGTCGGTGGAGATGCCTTCTTCGCGCAAGATGCGGCAGGCGCTCGCGATCCTCGCCAACCGCGCCCCCGAGCTCGAAGTGGAGGGCGAGATGCACGGCGACGCCGCGCTCTCCGAGGAGATCCGGCTGCGCGTTTTTCCGCATACCCGGCTGAAGGGCGCGGCGAACCTGCTCATCCTGCCGACGCTCGATGCAGCGAACATTGCGTTCAACCTGCTGAAGACGACCTCCGCGGACGGCGTTACCATCGGACCGATCCTCCTCGGTGCCGCGCGGGCGGTGCATATCCTGACGCCCTCCGCCACGGTGCGCCGCATCGTGAACATGACCGCGCTCGCCGTCGTGGACGCCGGCGCACCGCGCGGGCAAGAGCAGAGCCTGTTCTGAACGGCACGAGCGCGCGGGCGGGACTCGTGCTCACCGGGGGCGGCGCGCGCGCCGCTTACCAGGTCGGCGTCCTCAAGGCTGTGCGCGACATCCTCGGCGGGCCCGTCAAGAACCCGTTCCCGATCCTGTGCGGCACGTCGGCGGGCGCCATCAACGCCGCGGCACTGGCGGTGTTTGCGGAGGATTTCACCCGGGCCGTGGGCAACCTGCTCGAAGTGTGGGAGCACATGCGCTGCGATCTCATCTACCGCACCGACTTCGCGAGCATCGCCGGCAGGGGCGCGCGATGGCTCGCCGCGCTGTCGTGGCTCGGCAAGAACCCCATCTCGCTGCTGGACAACACGCCGCTTCGCGGCACGCTGGAGAAGTTCCTGCCCTTCGAGCGCATCCAGCAGAACCTCGATGGCGGCGCGCTCTACGCGGTGAGCGTGACGGCGTCCGGCTACACGTCGGGGCAGAGCGTCTCGTTCTTCCAGGGGGCGCCGGGGCTGGAGGGATGGGAGCGCCAGCAGCGGATCGGGGCGGCCGTGCCGTTGAAGATCGAGTACCTTCTTGCCTCCTCAGCGCTGCCGTTCATCTTTCCTGCGGTGAAGGTGCATCGTGAGTACTTCGGCGACGGTTCGATGCGGCAGATCGCTCCCGTGAGCCCGGCGTTGCACCTCGGGGCGGACCGCGTGCTGGTGGTCGGCACGGGCCGCCAGTCTGCCGACGCGGCGCGCGCGCGCTCGAACATCTACCCTTCGCTGGCGCAGGTCGCCGGCCACGCCCTGAATTCCATCTTTCTCGACAGCCTGATGGTCGATATCGAGAGGCTGGAACGGATCAACCGGACGCTGGGCGCAATACCGCAAGAGCTGATCACGCAGCGGAAAATTG
>DASYPC010000132.1:0-12853 GCA_036007105.1 Burkholderiales bacterium
GGGCGCAATCTCGCCGCAGCGCTCGAATTGCGCTTGCGCGACCTCGCGCCATGCGCCGTTGAAAAATTGCAGAAGCGGAACCGAAAAGCCGTGCTTCGGCCGGTTCCACGCGTTCTCGGGCAGAGAGCGGCGGGCAATGGCGCGCAGCAGCGCCTTGCCCCCGTCCGCATCGAAATGCACCTCTGCCGGCCAGCGCAGCACCAGATCGAGAACCGGATTGCCGAGAAAGGGAACGCGCACTTCGAGCCCGTGCGCCATGCTCGCGCGGTCGGTCTTGACGAGGCAATCCTCGGAGAGGTACGTCCACAGGTCGGCGCGCATCAGCGCGGCCGTGCCGATCGGCCCGCCCCACCGGCTCGCGAGCTCGAGCCAGTCCCGCATCGTGTCCTCGGGACGGCAGGCCACGAGCGCCTCGGGCGTGAGGAACCGACCAAGGCCCTTGCGCGAAGGATCGAACGGGCCGAGCTCGACGCGCCGGTAAAGAAGCATTTCGCGCCCTGCCAGGCCGCGCCGGAGAAGCGCGCCGGGAAGCATGCCGCGACGCACCAGCACCCGGGTCATGCGCCGCAAGTACGAATCCGGAAACCCCGCCTCGACTTCGCGAAAGCGCGGGTAGCCGGCAAAGAGCTCGTCGCCGCCGTCGCCGCTCACGGCCACGGTGACTTGCGTGCGCGTCAGACGCGACAGGATCTTCGTTGCCAGGTACGCCGGATCGGCGAGCGGTTGATCGAGCTCGTCGATCGCGGTCTTGAGGAGCTCGCCCTCCATGGCCGGCGCATCGATGACGGTGTGCTGTGCGCCGAAGGCGAGCGCGACGGCTTGCGCATGCGGGGTTTCGTCGAACCCTTCTTCGCGAAAGCGGACGTTGAAAGTGCGTAGCGGCCGGGCGCCCGCCTCCGCCATGTAGCGCACCATCAGGCTGCTGTCGATGCCCCCGGACAGAAATGCGCCGAGTGGTACATCCGCGACCAATTGCCTGCGCACCGATTCACGCAATGCCGCATCCACGAGCACGACGCGGTCCTCCGCGTCCGCCGGCGCCGACCCTGGCGCTGGAATTTCCCAATAGCGCCGCAGCGTGATCTGTCGCGTCGCGGCATCCAGCAGCAGGCTGCTTGCGGGAGGCAACTGCCGCACCTCCGCGAGCAGGCTGCGCGGCGCAAGCACGGTCTGAAAAGCGAGATAGTCGCGCAGCGCCTCCATATCCAGGCGGCGCGGGAAACCCTGCAACGCGAAGAACGGCGCGAGCGTCGACGCGAAAGCGAAGGTTCCGGCCGTGCTGGCGTAGAAGAACGGCTTGATTCCGATCCGATCGCGCGCGGCAAACAACGTGCGATCGCGAGCGTCCCATAGGGCGAACGCGAACATGCCGTCGAGCCGCTCGGGCAGCGAGGTTCCCCATGCGGCATAGCCGTGCAGCAGGACTTCGGTGTCGGATTGCGTGGCAAACGCGTAGCCGGCCTGCTCGAGTTCAGTGCGCAGCACCTGGAAATTGAAGATCTCGCCGTTGTAGAGGATCGTGTAGCGCCCGTCCGGCGACGCCATCGGCTGGCGACCGCCCGCGAGGTCGATGACCGCCAGCCGCGCATGGCCTAGCCATGCCTCGCCGAGATCGCAGGTTTCCATCGCGTCGGGACCACGCGAAGCAATCGTGTCGAGCGCTGCGGGCGCGGAGTCGCGCCACGCAGCGCCGACGAGACCGAGAATCCCGCACATGAAGCTATCCTATCGCGCGCCACAAGCCTGGCAGCGACTCGTAGCGCGAAAGCGCGATCAGCGGAGAAAAGCGCTCAAGCACCGCGGGGTCGTTCGGGCGCGGCGCGAAGAGTGCAGAGCGCATGACTCTGGCCAGCGCGTCGGCGTCGCCGCAGGGAACGAGGTAACGCGCGAGATCGCCTTCCATCACTTCGCGCGGACCCGACGGGCAGTCGGTGCTCACGATGCGGGTCCCGCACGCGAGCGCTTCGAGCAGCACATTGGGCATCCCCTCGTGATCCGAGCACAGCACGAGCAATTCCGCAGCGGCGATCCACGGATACGGATTGCGCTGAAACCCGGCGACCGTGACGCGCTGGGCGAGATTCCTGTCGGCGATCAACCGATCGAGCGCGGCCGAGGGATCCGAGAGCAGCACCAGCCGGTGCGGAAGCGCGGAACGGCGCAGCGCATCGAGCAGCAGATCGTGGCGCTTCTGCGGAGCGAAGCGCCCGACGTGAATCAGGTACGGCTCGCGCGGCAACGCCGGCTCGTGCTCGGCGGACAGGGCCCGGACGGCGGCCGCATCGATCGCGTTGTAGATGCGCACGACGTTCGCGCGCCGCAAGCCGAGCCCTTCGCTCAAATCGCGTGCGACCCCGTCTGAAACGGCAATCAGATTGCAGCCGTCGTAGATCTCCCTGTATCGCCGCAAGCGGCGCTCCGCCTTGCTGTGGCTGTTGCGGGCGAGCCGCTCGATTTCGACCGACAGCGTGTTGGCAATGCGGTACCACGCTGGCGCCAACCCGGCGAGCGCGACGACTTCATCGCAGTAGGGCAAGGTCGAAACGATCAGTTCGAACGGCGCTGCAACGCAGAGGGACTCGAACAAGCGGCGCAGGCGCCGCGCGGCAAGCCGCTTGCCGAGCCAGCCCTTGGTCGCCTCGTTGCCCGGTGCAGTGAGCGCGTGGAGGACGACCCCGGCGGGCACTGCATGGTCCAGCCTGTTCTCGAGCAGGACGACGTGGACCGAATGTCCCCGCACGTGGAGGTCACGCGCAAGCCGCAGCACCGATTTCTCCGCGCCGCCGCCCTTCAGGTTGGTGGTGACGAACGCGGCCTTCATCGGCCCGGCGGAGTGAGGCGTCCAAGGACATGCTTGCGCCATGCGCGCAGCGCGAGCTGGCGGGATCGCGCGAGACGGCGCGCGACCCGGTGCAGCAGATATCTTGCGCCATCCAGGACGCCCGCCGGTACGGTGCCCGCTTCGGCCGCGAGATAGAAGTCGTTCACGTCGATGCTGTGGTGATAGGCGTATCCATTCGCGACGAAGTAGCTGCGCACAGCCGGATCCCGCGTTGGCGTGTTCGTCTCCACGATCACGACGGCCGGCTTCCAGCGCCGGATGTCGAACCCGCTGAGCACCGCCATCTCGCCTCCCTCGACATCGATGCTGACGAAATCCACGCGGGACGGAGACGCTTCCTCGAGGATCGAATCCAGCGTGCGAACCGCTACCCGCACTTCGTGCCAGCGCAATCCGAGGCGATCCAGGCGCTCGCGGTGCGCCGCAGTCAGGCTCGTCGTCGAATAGGCCTCGCCGCCCGCAACCCGGAAGAACGAGATCTCGCCGTTGCTCCCGGGTCCGCCGACGGCGCACTCGAATGTGCGCGACCGCGGCCGCTCGCGCCGGCATCGCGCCGCCATCTCCGGGTCCGGCTCGACCAGGATTCCGGTCCAGCCGATCTGCTCGAAGTGATACGTGTTGCTCAGGTTGACACCGTCGTAGGCGCCGACCTCGACGAAGAAGCCCTCGCGTTTGCCGCCGAAATGGGCATCGAGCCAGCGATCCTCGCCGTTCTGCGACCGATACGAACCGCCTGCCCGCGACGGGTCGAGCGCAGTCATCGCAGCGAGCGTCGCAGGTCCTCGTAGGTGCTGCGGATTCCGCTGGGCAGGTCGATCTTCGCCGTCCAGCCGAGCGCTTTCATGCGTGTCACATCCAGCAGCTTGCGCGGCGTTCCGTCCGGCTTGCCGGCATCGAAGACGACCTCGCCGTCGAAGCCGACGACCTGCATGATGATCTCGACCAGCTCGCGGATGGAGAGGTCGGCTCCGATTCCGACATTGAACACACCCTCGCCGATTCCGCGTTCCATCAGAAACACGCAGGCGTCGGCAAGATCGTCGGCATGCAGGAATTCCCGCCGCGGCGTTCCCGAACCCCACACGACGAGCTTGCGCTCTTCGCGCAACTTCGCTTCGTGCGCCTTGCGAAGCAGTGCGGCGAGCACGTGGCTGCTCTCGAGATCGTAGTTGTCGTTCGGCCCATAGAGGTT
Organism: Burkholderiales bacterium; assembly: GCA_036007105.1. Lineage (GTDB taxonomy): Bacteria > Pseudomonadota > Gammaproteobacteria > Burkholderiales > SG8-39 > 2-02-FULL-66-14. Next base: position 4,035 of record DASYPC010000132.1, read on the forward strand.
GGTGGGCATCACGCTCACGAACCTCGCGCCGTGCTGCCGGTTGTACGACTCGCAGAGCTTCAGGCCGGCAATCTTGGCGATCGCGTACGGCTCGTTGGTCGGCTCGAGCGGTCCCGTGAGCAGGTATTCCTCCCGGATCGGTTGCGGGCAATCACGCGGATAGATGCACGAAGATCCGAGGAACAGCAGCCCGCCCACGCGCGCTTCCCACGCAGCGTGGATTATGTTTGCCTCGATCACGAGATTCTCGTAGATGAAGTCGGCGCGACGCAGGTTGTTGGCCGCAATGCCACCCACCGTGCCGGCCGCCAGGAAGACATACGCTGGCCGCTCCCGATGCAGATGGGAACGCACGGCCGCCTGGTCCAGCAAGTCCAGTTCCGCCCGGGTACGCAACACGAGATTTTCGTAGCCCCCGGCACGCAGTCTGCGCACCAGCGCAGAGCCGGCCATGCCGAGGTGGCCGGCAACATAGATCTTCGCCCGCTTGTCGATCGTCATTCCCGGCGGGCCGCCGCCGAATACCCGTGCCGCTCGACGAGCGCATCGCGCTCGGCCGACTTCAGGTCCTCGCGCGCCATTTCGGCGACGAGCTCGTCGAACGAGACTTTCGGTTGCCACCCCAGGAGCTCGCGGGCCCTGGAAGCGTCGCCGAGCAGCGTGTCGACTTCGGTGGGCCTCAGGTAGCGCGGATCGATCGCGACGATGCAGGCGCCGCTCGCGTCGTAGCCTTTTTCGTCGCGTCCCTCGCCGCGCCACTGGATGGCAATGCCGAGCTCCTTCGCGGCCGCATTGACGAAGTCGCGCACGCTTCGCTGCACGCCGGTCGCGATCACGAGGTCCCTGGGTTGATCCTGCTGCAGCATCAGCCATTGCGCCTGGACGAAGTCGCGCGCGTGACCCCAGTCGCGCTTTGCGTTCAGATTCCCCAGATACAGGCAATCCTGCAGGCCGAGCTTGATGCGCGCGAGCGCGCGGGTGATCTTGCGCGTGACGAACGTCTCGCCGCGGATCGGCGACTCGTGGTTGAAGAGAATGCCGTTGCACGCATACAGACCGTACGCTTCACGGTAATTGACGGTGATCCAGTGGGCGTACAGCTTCGCCACCGCGTACGGGGAGCGCGGATAAAACGGCGTGGATTCGCTCTGCGGCACTTGCTGGGCCTTGCCGAACAGCTCCGAAGTCGACGCCTGGTAGAACCGCGACTTGCGTTCCAGGCCGAGGATGCGGATCGCCTCCAGAACGCGCAGCGTCCCCACGGCATCGGAGTTCGCGGTGTACTCGGGCTCCTCGAACGAGACCGCTACATGGCTTTGCGCGGCCAGGTTGTAGATCTCGTCGGGCTGGACCGCCTGGAGGATCCGCACGATGCTGCTCGAATCGGTCATGTCGCCGTGATGCAGGATGAACCGGCGATCGGCTACGTGGGGATCCTGGTAGAGGTGGTCGATCCGCTCGGTGTTGAAGAGCGACGTGCGCCGCTTCATGCCGTGGACCACGTAGCCCTTTTCCAGCAGGAGCTCGGCCAGGTAAGCGCCGTCCTGGCCGGTGATTCCGGTAATCAATGCGGTGCGGTTCATTGGCTACCGTCCTTCGGTTCGAGTATATCCGCGGCGCGCCGGAACTCGTAGACGAACTCGGGGAACGCGTACTCGGCCGGCGTGAACCGCCACAGGAAACGGTGCAGCGCGCGGTTCAGCCCCGCGTAGGGCTTGGCGAGATGGTACGCCTCGAGCCGCAGGCCCGCCCTGCGTCCGATCTCCAGCGCCATCGTCGGCGAGATCCAGGCGACATGATCGAGGTTGGTCACCATCACGCCCTCGCGCCGGAACTGCCGATAGAACTTCCTGCTGAACGGATTGGGCGTGGTCACGTACAGACGGCCACCCGGCGCCAGGTGACGGCCTGCAAAGCGCAGCAGCGCGACGGCGTTGTCCACGTGCTCGATGACGTCGCCCGCGAACACGATCTCGAATCGCTCGCCAAGATCCGTTTCGGTGGTTGCATCGACGCAGCGCACGTTGAAGCCGCGCTGGCGCAGCTCTTCCACCAGCGGCGCGAGAATGTCGATCCCCAGGCAATAGCCGGCCGAGCGGCTGATGCGGCCGTGCCGCCATCCGGACTGGTCGAAGTAGCGCGCGCTGTGCGACACCACACCGATGTCGAGCACCCGCTTGCCGCGCACCAGCGTCTCCGCGTAGCCGAGCACGTCGCAGTCCAGATGCAGGTGTCTTGCGTGCGCGAGCCAGTCCCGCACGGCCGCCTTGGCGGCGGCGCTGTTCGGGTCATCCGATACCGCTGTCCAATCGAGTGCACGACTCATGATTGCACGGCCCGGGCGACGTCATGATAGATCGCCTCCATGCGATCGAGCATGCGCTCGTAGGAGTAGTTTTCCACGCAATGCCTGCGCGCCGCGACGCCGAGCTCGCTGCGCAGCAGCGGATCCCCGGTGAGCCGCTCGATCGCCACGGCAAGCGCGTGCGCGTCCCGGGGCGGCACGACGAGCGCGGTCACCTCGTGACGCGCCAGCTCGCCAATGCTGCCGACCGGCGTCGTCACGCAAGGCAGCCCACAGAGCATCGCCTGTACCAGCGCCTGGGGCACGCCTTCATTCGCGTAAGACGGTAGTGCGAAGAGATCGAGGGCCTGCAGCCACGGGAGCACGTCGCGCTGGTCTCCAGTCATGCGCACGCGCATGCGCAGGCCGAGCCGGTCGATCGTGGCCTCGAGCACCTGGCGCATCGGCCCGTCCCCCACGATGACGAGTTGCAGACCCTGCGGGAGCGACGTCATCGCCTGTAACAGAAATTCGTGCCCCTTCCAGCTGCGCAGCGTCGCCACGATGCCGAGCAGCGTGGCATCGGCGGGCAGGCCGAGTCTGGTGCGCGCCGCGAGCCGGTCGCCTGGGCGGAAGCGCCCTGCGTCGATCCCTGTCGGCACCGATTCGATGCGCTCGGCGCGAAAGCCATTCGTCTCCACGAGCTCGCGCTTGAGCGCTTCGCCGGTGGTTACGACCTTCGCCGCGCCGCGCTCGTACAACCAGCGCGAAAACGGATTTCTTGGCACCGGCGCGGAGATATGACGCGTACGCACGATCGGGACCGCGCGGCCGATTCTGGTCGCCAGCGCCGCGAGCCAGGAATCGGTAGAGCTGTGGGTGCTGAGGACATCACAGGGATTCGCACGCAGCCAGTCCATCAGCGCGCGCAGCCCCGCGACCCGCTTGAGCGCGATCGGCAACGCCGCTGCGGGAACGCCCCATGTCGGCGCCTCGGCGAGGATCCGCGCCTGCGGGGCGCAGAGCACCATGACCCGGTGGCCGCGGCGCGCCAGTCCCTGCGATTCGGCGAGTATGCGGATTTCCTGTCCGCCCCAGCCGAGCGATGACTCGGTGTGGACGATCGCGAGCGGCCTCACGCCGAGCGGACGGCGCCCGCCGTCGCGACGCCCGCCGCCTCGGTCGCGAACTGGATCCGATAGAGCTTCGCGTACACCCCTTCGCGTGCAAGGAGCTGCGCATGCGTGCCCGTTTCGGCGACGCTGCCCCGCTCGAGCACCACGATTCGGTCTGCGCGCTCGATCGTCGAGAGCCGGTGCGCGATGACGATCGTCGTGCGTCCGCGCATCAGCACGTCGAGCGCCGCCTGCACCAGGCGCTCGGATTCGGAATCGAGAGCGGAGGTCGCTTCGTCCAGGATCAGCACCGGCGCGTTCTTGAGCAGCGCCCTCGCGATTGCCAGGCGCTGCCGCTGGCCTCCCGAAAGGCGCACGCCGTTTTCGCCGACGAGCGTCGCCAGTCCTTGCGGCATCTGCCGGATGAATTCGGTGGCGTGCGCCGCATCGGCGGCCGCCACCACTTCGCTCTCGGTCGCACGGCCCATCGCGCCGTAGGCGATGTTGGCCTGTATGGAGTCGTTGAAGAGCACGACGTCCTGCGACACCAGCGCGACGTTGCCGCGCAGGCTTTCGAGCGCGAGGTCCTGGAGGTCGTGCCCGTCGAGCAGGATGCGGCCCCGCGACGGCGCGTAGAAGCGCGGCAGCAGGTTGACGAGCGTGGTCTTGCCGCCCCCGGATCCGCCGACGAGCGCGACGGTCTCTCCCGGGCGAACCACGAGATCGACCCCGGAGAGCGCCGGCTCGGTTCGCGTCGGATAGGTGAAGCTCACCCCTTCATAGCGGATCTCACCCCGCGCGCGACCGAGCGATACGGTGCCCTGATCGGCTTCCACCGGCGAGTCGATCAGGCCGAACACGCTTTCGGCGGCGGCAAGTCCCCGTTGCAGCGGCGCGTTCACGTCGGTGAGGCGCTTCATCGGCGCAAGCAGCATCAGCATCGCGATCATGAACGAGGCGAATTCGCCCGCGGTCGTGCGCCCGGCGAGCGAATCCTCGAGCGCGATATAGACGATGATCGCGACCGCGATCGAGGCGAGGGTTTGCGTGATCGGGGTCGCCGCCGCGGAAGGGATGGTCTGGCGCATGTTGAATCCGCGCAGTCGCTGGTTGGCGCGCTCGAAACGCCGCATCTCGTACTCGTGGCCGCCGAAGACCTTGACGACCTTGTGACACTCGATCGTCTCTTCGATCACCTGCACCAGCTCGCCCATCGAGCGTTGCGACTCGCGCGCCATCTGCCGCAGGCGGCGCGAAAGCTGGTGTACCACGAACGCGAGCAGCGGCGTCGCGGCAAGCGCGATCAGAGTGAGCTTCCAGTCGAGGTAGAAGAGCCACGCGAGCAACGCGAGCACCGTGACCGAATCCTTGACTGCGACGGTAAGCACGCTGGTCGCGGCAGAAGTGACGCCGGCCACGTCGTAGGCGACCCTGGACAGCAGCGCACCGGAAGTGTGATCGTCGAAGAACTGCGTGGGCATTCGCACCAGGCGCGCGAACATGGCACCCCGCAGGTCGAGCACGACGCGGTTGGAAACCCAGGCCATCGCGTACGACGAAAGAAGGCTCAGGATGCCGCGCACCGCAAAGATCGCGATGATCGCGAGCGCAAAAATCCATGGCGGCAGCGACGCCGCTCTGCCCGCGGAAAAACCGCCGTCGAGCATCGGTTTCATCAGCGCCGGGAAAAGCGGCTCGGTCGCCGCGGTGCCGACCATGGCGAGCAGCGCGAGCGCGAACACGCCCGCATACGGCCGAACGTACGAAAGCAGCCGCAAGTAAAGGTCGCGGCTCGAGGCGACGTTCACGCCCCACCGCCGCCGAGCGCCGCGTAGAGCGCTGTGAGCTTTCTCGCCATCTCGTCGATTCCGAACCCCTCCGCGCTGGCTCGCGCCGCGGCACGCATTTTTTCGTCCCGCACGACCGCCGCTGCGGCTGCCAGCAGCGCCGTCAGCGCGGCGACGTCGTGCGCTTCGCAGGTCCAGCCGTTCTCGCCCGTACGGACCAGCTCGGCCGCGCCGCACCGCCGGCTCACGATCACCGGCAGTCCCATTGCCAGCGCTTCGAGGGCCGCATTCGGAAACGGATCGTAAAGGGTGGGAAGAATAAAGCAATCGGCAGCGGCATAGAGCGGGCGCACGTCTTCGACGCCGCCGAGCAGCCGGACGCGATCCGCGACGCCTGCCGAGCGCGCCTGGGCGGCAAAGCGCGCCGCATCGCGGTCCCGGCCGGCGACCGCGAGCCGCAATCGCGCATCTGCCGAGCGCGCGAGCGCATCGATCGCGCAGCGCAGGCCCTTGCGCTCGAAGCCCGATCCGACGAACGCAAACAGCAGGTCCCCGTCCGCGCACCCCAACGCGCTGCGTGCCTGCGTGCGCAGCGCGGCCCGATGCCTGGGATGGAAGTGATCGAGATCGACGCCGTTGTAGACCACGTGCAGCTTCGCCTCCGCGACGCGGAAATGGCGCAGCACATCGGCGCGCACCATGTGCGAATTGCAGATCACCGCTCGCAGCCGTGCATGCTCGAAGAGGCGTCGTTCGGCCTTGCACACGTAGCGGTGATAGGGATTCGCCCGCACCCTCGAACGCTCCAGGCGCGAGGCCTCCTGCAGGCGGTATTCGAGCCATTGCCGGTGCACGCCGTCGCCGGCACGATACACGTCGCAGCCGGGAATGCGCTCGTGCGACTGCACGAGATCGAAACGCTCGCGCGTCCACGCGGCACGCGCCGCGCGCGCGAAGCCCGCGTCGCGCCAGAGCGCGCCGATGTAAGGTGGATTCACCCGCAGGAACCGTCTCGCGCCTGCATTGCGCCACTCACGTGCGATCAGCGTGACCTCTGCGCCCAGGCGTTCGAGTGAGGCGAGCGCGCGTTCGATGAACCGCTCGGCGCCGCCGAAAGGGTTGTAGCGCTGCCGGACCAGCGCGATGCGCTGGCTAGCGGACACGCGGGTGACGCAGCATCTGCGCAAGATACACCAGCTCGAACGCCCGCGTGCGGGCGCAGCTAGGTGCGACTTTAGTCGGGAAGCAAATCGGCGTAGACGAGGCCGTCGCGCTCCGCGATCTCGCCGAGCCGTGCGCCGACGGGATGGCGGAACATGGGGCCATCGAAGGCGAAAGTATGAAATTCTCCGTTCTCGCCGCACGGATCGATGCCCGCCGGAATCCGCTTGACGAACTGCGAATCGAACACCTGCCCCGCCCAGTCCCGCGGCGCTTGCCGCGTGTCCACACAGACGATGAACGCGCGCACTCCGCGCGCCGTCATTTCCTCCGCGAGCAGGCGCGTGTCCAGCCCCCAGACCGGAAAGAGCAGCTCCAAGCCAGCGCCCGCGAAGATTCGCTCCCGGTAACGGCGGATGTCCTCGAGGAACAGGTCGCCGAACGCGAGGTGGGTGACGCCATCCTGTTTCGCCGCCGCGACGAACTCGGCCATCGCCATCTCGTAGGTCTCGTTCGGGCACGGATGTGGAATTGGAATGCGGCGCACGGGCAGCCCGAGCGCCCCCGCCTGTGCGCGAAGCAGCTCGTCACGCACCGCGTGGACCGCGATGCGAGCATCCCCACGGTTCACGGTGGTGAACAGCCCGGCGACTTCCACCTCGGGGTCGCGCCGCAGCACCTGCAGCGACCAGGCGCTGTCCTTGCCGCTCGACCAGCCGATCAGCGCACGCTTAAGCGAGGGTGGCAGATCGCGACTCGGCTTCGACCCACGCTGCGACGATCTCGTGCAGTCGTTTCACGCCGTCGGTGAGCGCCGCGGGACCCGGCTGCAGGATGTCCGCCGACTTGATCTCGAACACGCGATCATCGCGTACCGCGGGAATGTCGCTCCAGCCTGGCCGGCCGCGCAGCCGCTCGGGACGGAATTTCTTACCGCACCAGGAGGCGACGATGATATCGGGCTGGCGCCGGACCACCTCGGCGGGGTCGGCGACGATGCGGCCGCGTGCATCCGGCGCGCGCGCGAGGTCGGCGAAGATATCCTCGCCGCCGGCAATGCCGATTAACTCTGAAACCCAGCCGATGCCCGAAATCATCGGCTCGTCCCACTCCTCGAAATATACGCGCGGGCGCACCGGGAAGCTGCCGGCGCGGAAACGAATCGCCGCCAGCCCCGTCTCCAGTTCCGCGATCAGCTTCGCGCCGCGTTCGGCGGCGCCGACGATTGCGGCGAGCGTCCCGATCATGGCGAGAATCTCCGCCACGGAGCGCTGGTTGAACACGAGGACACTCAGCCCGCGCTTGATCAGGTCGCGTGCGATGTCGGCCTGGATGTCGGAGAAGCCGATCACGAGATCGGGTCGCAAGGCGAGGATTTTCTCGACGTTCGCGGAGACAAACGCCGACACGCGCGGTTTTTCGCGCCGCGCCTGCGCCGGGCGCACGGTGTAGCCGGAGATGCCGGCGATGCGGTGCTCCTCGCCGAGGAGATACAGAGTCTCGGTCGTCTCCTCGGTCAGGCAAACGATGCGCTCGGGTCCTCCCGCGATCATGCGCGCTGTGAAGCGCGGCCGGTCGAGGCTACGAGCGCATGCAAGATCGCTGCGAGCGCCACGTACGCGGACGCGCTCCAGAGGTACGGGAGATAGTATTTCGCGACTCGCGCGGCGTATTCCGACCAGCTCATGTCCACGAAGTAGCCGGAGAAGAGGTAAAAACTGGCGTTGGAAATCAGGAACCAGACGGAAACCCCTGCAAGCAACCCGCCGAACAGCAGTGCGACGGTGCGCCATTCCGCACGATAGCGGCGCGCGTACCAGACACCGGCATACCAAGCGCTCGCATAGGCCGGAACCAGAAACACGTATGCCGGCGTCGCGCACCAATCACTTACCCCGCCATAGGCGATCGCGAGATAGTCGATCAGGGCGGCTTCGGCGATGTACGCCGTGAACAGACTCCAGCGTCGAAGATAGAACCCGGCCAACAGGAACACGGCCACTGAAGCGTCGGGGAGGTGTGTCGCGGCGCCGAAGTGGTGAAAACGGGTCGCAGCCATGAGCAGCGCCAGTGCGAGGCCGATGGTCACAAGCCCACGTTGATACCGTATCGCGTCCATTTCACTTTCTCCAAAAGTAAGGCAGGATCGCCTCGAGGTTCAGGTTCTCTTCGATGCAGTCGGCAAGCCGCTCTAGGCTCGCCTCGCGCAGCGCATTCAAGTCTACTCCCTGCGCACCGTTCAGCCCGGCCCAGGCGAGGATCGCCGCGCAAGCCTTAGGTTGGTCGAACACGCCATGCACGTACGTCGCGAGTATCTGTCCGTCCTCGGAAAGCGCGCCGTCCGGCCGGCCTTGCAGGATCGCCGCGGGCCGCTCCAGCGCCGGCCCTCGGGATTCGCCCATGTGAATCTCGTAGCCGTGTAACGTCGCTTCGCGCTCGGAGCCCGGAAAAATCACGCCCTCCACATTGCGC
>DASYPC010000133.1:0-4460 GCA_036007105.1 Burkholderiales bacterium
GTGAGACCGAGCGCCCTTGCCGCCTTGCGGTTGATAACCAGCTCGAACTGTGTGGGCTGCTGGATCGGCAGGTCTCCCGGCTTGGCGCCTTTGAAGATCTTGTCCACGTAGGTCGCGGCCCTCCGCCAGTTCTCGATCAGGTTCGGTCCGTAGCCGATCAGGCCCCCGGCCTCCACGGATTCGCGGCCGCCGTAGACCGCGGGTATGCGGTGTTTCGCCGCGAGTTCCGCGATCTGCCCCGCCTGCTGATTCAGGAGCGGTTCGGGCACGACGATGAGGGCATCGACGCGCTCGCGGACCATGGTCGCGAAAGCGTTCTCGATCTCCTGCACTTTGCGCGCGTCCACCCGGACCAGGCTCACGCGGACACTTTGCGCCGCGGTCTGCACCGTTTTCAGGATTGCGGGATGCGTCGATGAGCCCGGGTTGCCGAGCACGGCGACGCGCTGCAGCTTCGGCACCAGCGCCATCAGCAGCTCCAGGTACTTCGGGCTGACGTCGTTGTTCGAGTTGGACATCCCGGTGATGTTGCCGCCGGGCCGCGCCAGGCTCGCGGCAAATCCGCTGCCGACAGGGTCTCCTGTATTGGTCATCACGATCGGAATGGTCTTCGTCGCCTGCTGCACCGCGCGGATCGCAGGCGACCCACCCGCAACGATGATATCGACCTTGAGCGCGACCAGTTCCTCCGCCAGCGCGGGGAGGCGATCGTAGCTGCCGTCTCCAAAACGCCACTCGGTGACGTAATCCCTGTCCTTCACGTAGCCGAGCTCGCGCATCCCCTCCACGAACTTTTGGTCGCGCGCGAATCTTCCGACTCTCTCGCGTGAAGACGCGAAGATGAATCCAATGCGCCAGACCTTGCGTCCCGCCTGCCCGAGGGCGGCAGCGGGAATCAGGATGCCCGCGCTAAACGCCAGGACTACGGTTCGGCGGGTGGGCACTCTAGATGATCTCGAAGTACCGCTTCAGCTCCCAGTCCGTTACTGCGTCCTGGAACTGGCGCCACTCCCACTCGCGCGTGCGCACGAAATGATCGACGAACGTCTCGCCGAAAAGCTCTCTCGCCGCCTTCGAGCGCTTGAGGTTTTCGGTCGCGTGCATCAGGTTGCGCGGCAGGCGCGGAATCTTCGCCGCCTTGGCGGCGTCGCCCGTGAGCGGCGCGTCCTTGAGCTTGAGTTTCTTCTCGATTCCCCACAGCCCCGCGCCGACCACCGCCGCGAGCGCGATGTACGGATTGACGTCGGCGCCCGGGCAGCGCGATTCGAGGCGCGTCGATTTCGCCGAGCCGGGAATGACGCGCAACGTGGCCGTGCGGTTGTCCACGCCCCAGGTGCGCTTGACCGGCGCCCACATGCCGTCGACGAGCCGCTTGTAGCTGTTGACGGTCGGTGCATACATCGCCTGGAGGTCTTCGAGCAGCGCGAGCTGCCCCGCGAGGTAGCTCTCGAAGAGCTTAGACATCCGGTGCGGATGGCGCGCGTCGTAGAAGAGATTGCGCTTGCCGTCCGAGAGGCTCTGGTGGATATGGCCGCTGCAGCCCGGGTACCGGGTGCTCCACTTCGCCATGAAGCTCGGCATGATGCCGAAGCGCAGGCCGATTTCCTTTGCCGCCTGCTTGAAGAGGATGCCCCGGTCGCCCGCGTCGATTCCGCCCGTATAGAGAATTGCCGCTTCGAATACGCCGGGCCCGGTCTCGGTGTGCAGCCCTTCCACGGGCACGCCGAAGGCCGGCAGCTCTTCCATGATTGCGCGCAGAAACGGCTGGCTCTGCGCGGCGCGGATCAGCGAGTAGCCGAACATTCCCGGCGAAATCGGCTCGGGCCGGATGTAGCCTTTTTCGGCGAGCGATTTCGACGTCTCGCGGAAGTTGAACCATTCGTATTCCAGGCTGGCGAGCACCTGGAAGCCCATTTTCGCGGCGCGCGCGAGCACGCGCTTGTAGAGCTGGCGCGGGCAGACGGGCAGCGGGCTGCCGTCGGCCTCGACGAACTCGCCGAGGAAGAACGGCACGTTGTCGTCCCAGGGCACGCGTCGGAAGCTGGCGAAATCGAGCTGCACCAGCGCGTCGGGGAATCCAGTGTGCCAGCCGGTCCAGATGGTGTTGTCATACGTTTGATCGTTCGAGTCCCAGCCGAACACGACGTTGCAAAAGCCGAACCCCGATTCGACCGCGGAAAGGAATTTCTCCTTGTGCAGATACTTGCCGCGCAGCACGCCGTCGGTGTCCGACACCGCGACCTTGACGCGCGTGGCCGGCGAACTGCGCACCTCCTCGACGATGCGGCGCGTCGATGCTCGCGAAAGCGCTGCCATCTGCGTTTCCTTCCCGGAGAGAGTTGCCGCTAGACTATACCGCAGGCCTCCGCTTTGAATTCCTTCGACTACATCATCGTCGGCGCCGGGTCCGCCGGCTGCGTGCTGGCGAACCGCCTGACCGTGGATGGCCGGACCCGCGTGTTGCTGCTCGAAGCGGGGCCGCGCGACACGAACCCGTGGATTCATGTGCCGCTCGGCTACGGCAAGCTCTTCACCAACAAGACGGTCAACTGGAGCTACTGGTCGGAGCCGGAGCCGCACCTGAACGCCCGGCGCATCTTCACGCCGCGCGGCAAGGTGCTCGGCGGCAGCTCGTCGATCAACGGCCTCGTCTACATGCGCGGGCAGCGCGAGGATTTCGACGGCTGGGAGCTCGAGGGCTGGCGCTACGACGACCTGCTGCCGTACTTCAGGAAGTCCGAAGACCAGCAGCACGGCGCGAACGTGTGGCACGGCGCCGGCGGTCCGATCGCGGTGTGCGACCCCGTCGATCCGCACCCGCTGTGCGACGCATTCATCGCGGCAGGCCAGCAAGCGGGCTGGCCGAGGAACGACGACTTCAACGGCGCGGCGCAGGACGGCGTCGGCTACTTCCAGCTGACCGCGCGACGCGGCCGGCGCAGCTCGACCGCGACCGCTTATCTGCGTCCCGTGGAGCGCCGCCCGAACCTCACGATCCTTACGGGCGCGCTGACCTCACGCGTGCTCTTCGAAGGAACGCGCGCGGTCGGCGTGGAATACCTGCGCGGCGCCGAGCATCTCGAAGCGCGTGCGAATCGAGAAGTGCTGCTCGCCGGAGGCGCGTTCAATACGCCGCAACTGCTGCAGCTCTCAGGTGTCGGGCCGGCCGCGCTGTTGCGCGAGCACGGGATTCCAGTGGTCCTCGATTCGCCGGGCGTCGGCGAGCATCTCGAGGACCATTTCCAGGCGCGCATGGTAGTCCGTTGCACGCAGCCCATCACGCTGAACGACGACATGCGCACGTTGTGGGGGAAGGCGGGGATCGGATTGCGCTACGCGCTCTTTCGCCGCGGGCCGCTCACGTTCTCGGCCGGCTACGCCTGCGGCTTCTACCGCACGCCGCTCTCGCCCGATCGCGCCGACGTGCAAACGCACTTCCTCACGTTCAGCCTGAACCGGATGGGCGAGAAGCTGCATCCCTTTTCCGGATTCACGGCCTCGATCTGCCACCTGCAGCCGAAATCAAGGGGCTGGGTGCGCATCCGCTCCAACGACCCGCGCGAAGCGCCCGCGATCCAGTACAACTACCTCGCCGACGAGCACGACCGGCGCACGATGGTCGAGGGGATGAAGATCCTGCGCAACATCCTCAATCAGCCGGCGCTCAAGCCGTACCACGGCGGCGAGCATTTTCCGGGCGAGCAGGTGCAAAGCGACGCCGAGTGGCTCGACTACTGCCGCAACTTCGGCGTCACGATCTACCACCCGAGCTGCACGACCAAGATGGGGAATGGTGCCGATGCGACGCTCGACCGGCGCCTGCGCGTGAACGGCATCGCGCAACTGCGCGTGGTGGATGCGTCGGCGATGCCGCACGTCGTCTCCGGAAACACCAACGCCGCGGTGATCGCGATCGCGGAGAAGGCAGCCGACCTGATACTATCCGAACAGGGGAGGAACTCGTCATGAAACGTCTCGTTCTCGCCGCAGCTCTTGCGGCATTTGCACATGTCGCGGGCGCGCAGCAAAAGGAAATCAAGGTCGGCATCATCTACGACTACACCGGCGCATTTGCCGCCGGCGGCTCGGAGGCGGCGGGCCTGGGCACCAAGATCGCGATCGACATGCTGAACGAGCGCGGCGGGGTCGAGGGCTACAAGATCAACCCGATCTACGCCGACGCGCAGTCGAAGACCGAGGTCGCGATCAACGAGGCGACGCGGCTCCTCGAGCAGGAGAAGGTCAACCTGATCATGGGCGTCTACTCGAGCGCGCACTGCGTGCCGATGGCGCAGCGCGTCGACGCGGCGAAGAAATTCATGTGGGCGAACGTGTGCGTCGCATCGGCGGTGTTCAAGGACAAGAAGCTCTCGTACGTCTTCCGCCCCCAGGTTCATTCGGACCAGTTCGGTGAAGCGTCGTGCTCGTTCATCGCCGAGAACGCCAAGGACAAGCTCGGC
>DASYPC010000134.1:0-14589 GCA_036007105.1 Burkholderiales bacterium
AGCAGTACCGCGAGTTCTACAAGCACGTGGTGCACGACTTCGAAGATCCGCTCGCGTGGACGCACGCGCGCGTCGAAGGCCGGCAGTCGTATACGCAGCTCCTCTACCTGCCGCAGCGCGCGCCGTTCGACCTGTGGGACCGGCAGGCGCGCCACGGCGTGCGGCTGTACGTGAAGCGGGTCTTCATCCTGGAAGACTCCGAGCACCTGATGCCCGGGTACCTGCGCTTCGTTCGTGGCGTGATCGATGCCGAGGACCTGCCGCTCAACGTCTCGCGCGAGATCCTGCAGCAGAACCGCGACGTGGAGGCGATCCGCGCGGGGTGCGTGAAGCGGGTGCTCGGCCTGCTCGAAGACCTCGCCGCGAACCAGGCCGAAAAGTACGCGGTGTTCTGGCGCGAGTTCGGCCGCGCGTTCAAGGAAGGCGCCGGCGAAGACACGGCGAACGCCGAGCGCATCGCCAAGCTGCTGCGCTTTTCCTCGACGCATGCCGAGACCGAGGCGCAGACCGTTTCGCTCGCCGACTACGTGTCGCGCATGAAGGCGGGCCAGGACAAGATCTGGTACGTCACCGCCGACTCGTTCTCGGCAGCGCGCTTCAGCCCGCACCTGGAAGTGTTCCGCAGGAAAGGCATCGAAGTGCTGCTGCTAGGGGACCGGGTCGATGAATGGCTGGTCGCGCACCTGACCGAGTTCGAAGGAAAGAAGCTATCCTCGGTAGCGCGCGGCGGGCTCGACCTCGGCGACCTTGCCGACGCCGGGGAGAAAAAATCGAGCGAGGAAAAGCGCAAGGAATTCCGCGAGCTGGTCGGCAAGATCAAGGAGGCGCTCGGCGAGCGCGTGAAGGAAGTGCGCGTCACCCTGCGGCTGACCGACTCGCCGGCCTGCCTGGTCGCAGACGAAAACGAGATGAGCGCGAACCTGGCCCGCATCCTGCGTGCGGCGGGTCAGAAAGCGCCGGAAACCAAGCCGATCCTGGAGATCAACCCGGAGCACCCGATCGTGCTGCGCCTGAAGAGCGAAGAAGCCCGATTTGGCGACTGGGCGACGCTCCTCTACGAGCAGGCGCTGCTCGCCGAAGGTGCGTCCCTGGAGGACCCCGCCGGGTTCGTCAAGCGGATGAACTCGCTGCTGCTCGAGATCAGCTCGAAGGCTTAGCGGATTTCCGGCGCTCCGCGCGCTGCTTGGCTCGGGCCTCACATTGGACGGGGTCCTTGGCCTGCGCGCACATCTCGTGACGCATGCAGTCGCGGCGCTTGTCGGCTTGCGCGCTCTTGCAAACCTCGACGGCTTTCTCGTACGCGCCGCGCATCTTGCCTGCGCGCTCGTTGCACCTTGCAGGATCCCGGGCCTGCGCGCACATTTCCCGCTGCATGCATTCGTGGCGAGCCTCGCCCTGGGTGCTCTTGCACGCCTCGGCAGCCTTCTGGCGGACCGCGCGCATCTTCTGCCGCTGCTCCTCGCTCGCGGCGGGCTTGTTGCGCGGCTCTGGCGGCGGCGCCTGGGCGAGCACCGCCGAGGACGCGAGCGCCGCGATGAGCAGCAGCGCGCGCATGCTCAGCCGAGCTGCGTGAGCATCGTATCGCCGCCGGAAACTTCGAATTTTCCCGGGCCTTCGATGTTGAGCTTCTTCACCACGCCGTCGTCGACGAGCATCGAGAAACGCTGCATCCGGGTCCCCATCCCGCGGGCGTTCAGGTCCAATTCGAGCCCCAGAGCCTTGGTCCACGCGGCGCTGCCATCGCCGAGAAAGCGGATTTTGCCGAGCGCTTTCTGGTCGCGCGCCCAGTGCGCCATTACAAAAGCGTCGTTCGTCGCCACGCACCAGATTTCATTTACGCCCTTCGCCATCAATTTGTCTCGATTCGAGACGTAGCTTGGCACGTGCTTCGCGGAGCACGTCGGTGTGTACGCTCCGGGGAGGCCGAAGATCGCGATTTTCTTGCCCTTCACAGCGTCTGCTACGTTGACTTCCTTCGGCGCCATCGCGCACTGCGTGGCGGAGTCGAATTCGACGGATTCGGAAAGCTTGCCATCCGGCACGCGGTCGCCGACTTTGATCGTCATGGGATTCTCCTCGAATAGAAAAACTGGATTACCAGCGGGAAGTGTACCTCAGGTGCCTTGCAGCGCCGCGCGACGGCCGCGCTCGACATCGATACCCGCAAGCAGGGCAAGGCCGATGACGAAATACGCGCCCACCGCGAGAATTCCCAGGCGGTGGTTGCCTTCGAACATCCAGGTCACCGCGCCGTAGGTGAGGGGGCCGAAGATCGAGGCGGCTTTCACCGCGAGGCCCCACAGGCCGAAGAACTCGGCGAGCCGCCGGGGCGGCGACAGATAACCGACGATCGCCCGCCCCGCCGCCTGCGACGAGCCCATGCAAAGTCCAGCGAGGTTCGCGGCGACCCAAAACATCGCGACGCCTTCGGCAACGTACGCGAGCGTGATCATCACGATCCAGCCGACGAGGACGAGCAGCATCGAGCGGATGTGGCCGATCGCGTCCTGCAGATAACCGAAGCCGAATGCGCCGATCGCAGCGGTGATGTTCACCACGAGGATCAGCACGATCGTCTGCTGCGTCGTGAACTTCATCGCCTCCTGCGCGTAGATTGCGGCCAGCGCGATCACCGCCATGATCCCCGCCTGGTAGAAGAGAATGCAGACGAGGAAGCGACGCAGATCGTCATATTGGCGCGCATGGCGCAGCGTGTGCAGAACGCGCGCCCACGGATTTTCCATTTGCGGCTGCGACACCGCGCGCTCGCGCAGGAAAAGGAACGTCGGTGTCGCGCAGAGCGCGAATACCGTCGCGGTAATCAGCATTACGACCGGCACGAAATCGCCGCCGGTCTGTCCCTGCTTTTGCGCCCACGCGATGTACGCAAGGGAAATTCCGAGCGACACCAGGCCGCCGAGGTAGCCGAACGCCCAGCCCCAACCGGAGACCCGGCCCATCGCCTTCGATTCGGCCAGCTCGGGGAGGAACGCCGCGATCAGGTTTTCGCCGGTGGCGTAGAAGAAGTTCGAAAGCACGACCAGCACGATCGCGAGCATCACGGCGCCGGGCGTCGCGAAGTAGAGCCCCGCAGTGAAGACAACGCAGCCGACTGTCGCCGCAAGCAGCAGCGTCTTCTTCGCCGCGTGCGCGTCTGCCCAGGCGCCCACGATCGGCGCGGTGAGCAGCACCGCCAGATAGGAGACGGACAGCGCCGCGGTCCAGGCAAACGTGGCCCACGGCGCCTTGCCTGCCACCGCGGCGACGAAGTACGCGTTGAAAACGGCAGTGATCACCACCGTCGTGTAGCCCGAGTTGGCGAAGTCGTACATGCTCCATGCCCACACTTCGCGCAGGGAGACATCCGCCGCGAGCGCGCGCGATTTGCGCATGCCTCATTCTATCTTTGAGGGTATAGTTTTGCCCCGATGCAGCAGGCCGTGAAAGCTCCCGCGCAGGACCGGCGCCTCGCGCTCACCGAGGTAATCGATTGGCTGGTCGAAGACGGCCTGGTCGATGCCGAGAGCGCGGAGAAGCTGCGCAGGGAGCGGCGCTATTACCGCGGCTCGAGCCATCCGCTGGTGATCATCGCGGACCAGAAATGGAAGTCCGCCCAGCCGCCGCACCGCCCGCTGCTGCTCGAGCCGCTCACGGAATGGCTGGCGAAGCGCGTCGGCATGCAATACCTGCACATCGATCCGCTGAAAATCGATTTTGGCGCGGTCACCGAGGTGATGTCGTCGGCCTACGCGACGCGCTTTCGAGTCCTGCCGGTCGGGGTGAGCATCAAGGAGGTGGTGATCGCTACGGCGGAGCCGTGGGACCGGGCCTGGGAACGCGAGCTGCAACCGATGCTGAAGCGGGAGATCCGGCGAGTGATGGCCAACCCGGCCGACATCGAGCG
Organism: Burkholderiales bacterium; assembly: GCA_036007105.1. Classification (GTDB taxonomy): domain Bacteria; phylum Pseudomonadota; class Gammaproteobacteria; order Burkholderiales; family SG8-39; genus 2-02-FULL-66-14. The sequence goes on from DASYPC010000134.1 coordinate 3,905, forward strand.
CTATCAGGTCGAGTTCTACAACCTCGCGAAATCCGTGAAGGGCGCGGCGCGCGGCGCGACCGGCGCCTCGGGCCTGTCGAACTTCGAGCAGCTCGTCGAGCTTGGCTCCAGCAACAAGCCGCTCGATGCGAACGATGCGCATATCGTCCGGGTCGTGGACTGGCTGTGGAGCTACGCATTCGAGCAGCGCGCGAGCGACATCCACATCGAGCCGCGCCGCGAGGTGGGAATCGTGCGCTTCCGGATCGACGGTGTGCTGCACCAGGTGTATCAGATCCCCGCGGGGGTGCTCGCCGCGATGACAAGCCGCATCAAGATCCTCGGACGCATGGACGTGGTGGAGAAGCGCCGCCCGCAGGACGGCCGCATAAAGACGCGGACGCTCGACGGCGACGAAGTCGAGCTGCGGCTCTCGACGCTGCCGACTGCGTTCGGCGAGAAGCTGGTGATGCGGATCTTCGATCCCGAGGTGCTGGTGCGCGATTTCAAGGAGCTCGGCTTTTCGGACGAGGACCACGCGCGCTGGAACGAGATGACCGAGCGGCCGAACGGGATCGTGCTGGTCACCGGGCCGACCGGATCGGGCAAGACGACGACGCTCTACTCGACGCTCAAGCAGCTTGCAACGCCCGAGGTGAACGTCTGCACGATCGAGGACCCGATCGAGATGGTGGAGGGTACGTTCAACCAGATGCAGGTGCAGCCCGCGATCGACCTCGGCTTTGCCGAGGGCGTCCGCGCGCTGATGCGCCAGGATCCGGACATCATCATGGTGGGAGAGATCCGCGATCTGGAGACCGCCGGGATGGCGGTGCAGGCGGCGCTCACCGGGCACCTGGTGCTCTCGACGCTGCACACCAACGATGCGCCGGGCGCGGTGACGCGGCTGCTCGAGCTCGGCGTTGCGCCCTATCTTCTGAACGCAACGCTGAACGGCGTCATGGCGCAGCGCCTGGTGCGCACGCTCTGCCCGCACTGCAAGGCCAAGGTCGAAGGCGGGCGCACCGAGGATAGCGCTGCGTGGGACGCGCTGGTTGCGCCGTGGAAGGCGGCACCACCGGCGCTGACCTACAAGCCGGTCGGCTGCCTCGAGTGCCGGATGACCGGCTTCATCGGCCGCATCGGCATCTACGAAACGCTGGTGTGCTCCCCCGGCATCAAGGGCGTCATTGCATCGGGCGCCGATCTGGCCCGCCTGCGCGAGCAGGCGTTCAAGGAAGGGATGAAAGCGCTGCGGGTGAGCGGAGCGCTGAAGGTCGCGAGCGGGCTGACGACGGTCGAGGAGGTGCTCAAGACGGCGCCTCCGGCGCGCGAAGGGTTCTAGGCGGCGCTACTCGATGCGTAGTCCGGTTTCGCGCACCAGCGCGCCCATGCGCTCGTGCTCGGCACGCAGCCGTGCGGCGAAGCCCTCGGCGCTGAGGACCAGCTCCTGCGCGCCGATCGCCGCGATCCGCGATCGCAGCTCGCTCGTCTGCAACGCCGCGGAAATCTCGCGGTTGAGCCGCGTCACGATGTCCTTGGGCGTTCCCGCTGGCACGAACACGCCGAACACGGCATCGGCGTCGAACGCTTCGCCGACGATCTCGCCGACCGTCGGCACGTCGGGATAGGCGGGATGGCGTCGCGGGCTGCCGACCGCGAGCAGCCTGAGCTTGCCGGCTTTCACATGCTGCAGGCCGATGCCGGGATCGAACATGAAGTCGAGCTGACCGCCGAGCAGATCGGTCATCGCCGGTCCCGCGCCCTTGTAGGGCACGTGCGTGGTCTTCACTTTCGCCGCCTTGTTGAACATCTCGCCGGCGAGGTGCGGCGAGCTGCCGTTGCCCGGCGAGCCATAGTTGAGCTTTCCCGGGTGCGAGCGCGCGTGGGCGATGAACTCGGCGAGCGTTTGTACGGGGACTTCAGGCTTCACCTCCAGGAACACGCTGACGATCGCGGCCGGAGCCACCGGGTCCAGGTCCTTCATCGGATCGACCGCGAGCTTCGCGAACAGGTGCGGGTTCGTGGTGATCGCGCCGCCTGAGGACATCAGCAGCGTGTGCCCATCCGGCGCGGATTTTGCGACCTCGACCACGCCGATGTTGCCGTTCGCGCCGGGACGGTTGTCGACCACGACCGGCTGCCCGAGCGTCTCCTGGAGCTTCGCGCCGAGAGCCCGCCCGATCTGATCGGCCGCGCCGCCCGGCGGGAAGTTCACCACCATGCGCAGCGATTTGGAAGGGAAGGTCTGCGACTGAGCGGCAAGCGGCCAGCAAAGCGCGGCGAGCAGCAGCACGACCGTTCTCATCGATTTCTCCCCACGTAGCGAAAGTCCATAGGATGACACGCTTCAGGCGGCACGCAGCGCATCGACGATCTCCAGCCGGGCAGCCCGCAGCGCCGGAAGAAACCCGCCCACGAGGCCCATGACGAGCGAGAAGGCGAGCGTTTTCGCTACGATCTCCGGTGTCAGCACGAAGCGGAACGAAAGGTCGGCGAACGTCTGGAAGTTGGTGGTCGAGAAGCTCGCGAACTGCATGAGCGCTGCGGCAGCGAGCCCGGCAAAGCCGCCTGCCAGCCCGAGCAGCAGCGCTTCCGCGAGGAAGGCGGCAAGCACATTGCTGCGCCGAAAGCCGAGCGCGCGCAGCGTTCCGATCTCGTTCACCCGGTTCGAAACCGCTGCGTACATCGTGATCATCGCGCCCAGCATTGCGCCGATCGAGAACACCGTCGTCAGCGTCAGCCCGAGCACGTTGATGAACGTCGAGAGCGCGCGCGACTGGTCGCTGTAGAACGTTCTCTCCCGCTTCATTTCGCTCGTCAGGCGCGGATCGGTGTCGGTGTCGGCGCGCAGCTGGTCGAACCGTTCGGCGTCGGCGAGACGCAGCACTACCGAGGAAAACGCGGTGCGGCGAAAGGCCTGCATGAGCTGGTCGACGTCGCCCCAGATCTCCGAATCGAAGCCGCTGCCGCCGGCGTCGAACGTTCCGACCACGGTCCAGTGGCGCTGCGCGAAATGGAGCTGGTCCCCGATCCGGGTGTTCTCGAACCCGCGCGCGATCGCGCCGCCCACGATGATTTCCGCCGCGCCCGGAGAAAACAGCCGCCCCGACTCGAGCCGCACCTGCGGGCGCAGCGTGAGGCCGGTCTGGGAGACTCCGCGAATGATCACGTTCGACGGCTTCTGGGCGCCGGTCTTGCGGAGCGAAATCAGCACTACCGTTTCCTTGCTGACGAGCGGCCGCGAATCGGCCCCGGTCGCAACCGCCGGATGCGTCTCGATCACGTTCGCCTGGAGGCGGGTCACGCCGCTCTGGATCTCGGTCTCCGCACCCTTGCGGATGGCAACCACGTTGTCGTACTCGCCTGTGCCGACGAGCGTCTGCTTGAGGCCGGCGTCGAGCATCAGGACCGTGGCAAAAACGAACACGACCAGCGCGAGGCCGCCTGCGGTCAGCACCGTCGTCAGTCGCCGGGTCCAGAGATTTCTTGCCACGTAGCTGAGGGGGATCGCCATCGTCCTACGCAATCGCTCGCAGGCCATCGACGATTCGAACGCGCGCGGCGCGCACCGCAGGGACCAGCGCAGCCACCAGCGCCACCGCGAGGGCGCAGCTCGCCTGGAGCAGCAGCGTGCCGCCCGAGACCGCGAAGATCGGAAAGATCGCCGCGACGTTCTTGAAGAAGGCGGCGGCGGGAAACGTGAGGGCCATTCCGAGCGCGCCGCCCACGACGCAGATCAGCAGCGATTCGCCGAGAATGAGCAGCGCGAGAAAGGACGGGCCGAAGCCGATCGCCTTCAGCGTGGCGTATTCGGACGTGCGTTCCCGCGCGCTCATCGCCATGGTGTTCGCCATCACTGCGAGGATGATGAGGATCACGACGTAGGAAACGATCCGGATTGCGGCGATGATCTGGTCCGACATGGCGACGAACCCGAGCTGGAACGCCTGCTCGCTCTCGGTCAGCGTTTCGGCCAGCGAGTTCCTGAACTCGGCGTCGATGCTGGTGGAGATCTGAGCGACGTTGTCGATGTCGTCGATGCCGACGAGGTAGACGCCGACGAAGTTGGCGCGCCGCCCGGACTTGCGCATCGTCTCGTTCAGGTAGTCCCAGTGGAACAGCAGGTGGCTCGTGACCTTGCTCGAGTCCGAGCCGTCGAAGATCCCGCGCACCACGAACTCCCACGTTCCCGGGTCGATCGTGCCGCGGACCGGCAGCACGTCGCCGACCCTGAACCCGAACTTGTCCGCGAGCTGCCGGCCGATCAGCGCGCCCTTGCGGTCGCGCAGCCACGCCGCGCGCTGGTCCTCGGCCAGCACGAATTCGGGATAGAGCTCGAGGTAGTTGTCGGAGACGGCGAATTGCGGGAAGAAATTCTTCGGTTCCTGGTAGATGCCGCCGAACCAGTTGGAACGCGCGATCCGCTTGACGCCCTCGACGCCGCGGATGCGCGTTTCATAGCTTGCCGGCAGGAAAACCGCGAGCGAAATCGCGCTTCGCGTGACGAGCCGCGTCCCCGAGGCCGACGCGGCGCCCGCATACCACGCATCGACCACGGTCTGCAGCATGCCGTACGCAAGCACCGCCACCGCCAGCCCGGTCACCGTGAGCAGCGTGCGCAGCCGGTGGCGAAACGCATTCCGCAGGACGAGCTTAAGCAGAAACAAGCAGCTCGCCTTTCTCCAGGTGGACGATCGTGTTCGCCGCCTTTGCGGCGTTCAGGTCGTGGGTGACCAGGATGATCGTCTTGCCGAGCTCGCGATTCAGGCGTTGCATCATCGCGAGAATGTCCGCCGCCGAGACGCGATCGAGATCGCCGGTCGGCTCATCGGCGACGATCAGGGTCGGATCGCCCACGACCGCCCGGGCGATCGCGACGCGCTGCTGCTGGCCGCCCGAAAGCTCGTTCGGATAGTGCTTCATGCGGTCGGCGAGACCGACCACCGAGAGCGTCAATTCCACCCGGTCGCGCCGCTCGGCGCGCGAAAGCCCCGTCAGGATGAGCGGCAGCTCGACGTTTTCGTACGCGGTCAGCACCGGCATCAGGTTGTAGAACTGGAAGATGAAGCCGACATGCGCGGCCCGCCAGTCCGCAAGCGCCCCTTCGTCAAGCGCCGCGATATCGACGCCTTGCACGCGCAAGAGGCCGGAGTCGGGCTTGTCGATCCCTGCGATCAGGTTGAGCAGCGTTGTCTTGCCCGAGCCCGAAGGCCCCATCAGCGCGGTGAAGTCGCCCGCGTGGATGTCGAGCGTGATGTCGGAGAGCACCGGCACCGCCTGGCCGCCGCGCGTATACGACTTGGCGAGATGCTGGATCTCGACCAGCGGCGCTGCCACGGCGCTATTTCTTCGTGACGGAGACGGCGCCGCCGTCGCGGACCTTTTCTCCGGGGCTGAGCACCACGCGGTCGCCGACTCTCAGGCCACGGACTTCGACGAGCTCGCCGAGCTTGCGGCCGGTCGTCACTTCCGTGCTCCGTGCACGGTCGTCCTTGACGACGAACGCGATCGTGCGGCCTTCGCGCTCGATGATCGCCTTGGGCTGTACGGCGGCGAGCGGCTGCTTCTCCTCGGGCGCGACCGGCTTCTCGAGGAACGCCACCTTCGCACTCATGTCCGGCAACACCCGCGCGTCCTTGTCGACGAAGCGCACTTTCACCAGAACGGTCGCCTTGGCGCGATCGACCGTCGGCACGATGCGCGACACGACCGCAGAGAGGCGCAGCTCCGGCAGGGCGTCGAGCTGCACTTCGCAGGGCTGCCCGACCTTCAGCTTGCCGATATTCGACTCGGCCACGTCCGCCTCGACCTCGAGCGTGTTCATGTCCGCGACGGTGACGACGGCGCCCTTCGCGCCGGCGGCCGAGGAAAAGGGCGTGATGTTGTCGCCGACATCGGCGTTCTTCGTCAGCACGATCGCGTCGAACGGCGCGCGGATGACCGTCTGCTCCACGGCCACCTCGGCGGCCCATCGATTCGCCTGCGACGACGCGACTGCCGCCTTGTGCGAGGCGATCGCCGCCTGCGCCTTCCTCAAGCGCATGAGGTCGGTGTCGTTCTGCGCGCCGGAGATGAATTTCTTCGACAGCAGCTCGGACGAACGACGGAAATTGCCTTCCGCGTCCGCCAGCTCGGCGAGACCCTGTTGCAGGTTCGCCTCGGAGAGCCGGACCTGGGCGCTCGCTTGCGCGAGCGACGCGCGCACGTCGTTGCTCTCGAGGCGCGCAATCACCTCGTTGGCCTGCACGCGCGAGCCCTCGAGCACACCCAGCCACTCGAGCCGGCCGCTTGCCTTCGATGAAAGCGCCGCCTTGCGCTCGGGCACGACGTAGCCCGCGGCGTTCAGCATCGTGTAGTTCTGCGACGGGTAAACGCTCGCCACGGTGACCGTTTCGACCGCCGGGGGCGCGGCGAAACGACTGCCGACCCAGGCGAGCAGCGTGGCGACGAGGACGGCGGCGACACCATATCGCACCCAGCTCCGGCGACGCCGGACCGCCGAACCTCCCTGCGCCGTTCGATCGATCTTGAGCCGCGACAGGTCGTCGGATTTCACCGCGCTCATTATGCATGAGAGGGGTGATGCTCGCGTTCGAGCACACGGTGTGTGAAGATTCGCTCCCGGAGGAGGACCCCGCATGAAGCGAGTTGCGCTGTTTCTGATCAGCCTGGTGTTCGCCGGTTGCGCGTTCTGCCAGACGTATCCCAGCCGCACGGTGAAGGTCGTCGTGCCCTGGCCGCCGGGTCAGGCAACCGACCTTGCCGCGCGGATCGTGGCAGACAAGCTCTCGCAGTCGCTTTCACAGGCGTTCGTGATCGAGAACAAGCCCGGCGCCGGCGGCATCATCGGTACCGAGGCCGTCGTCAAGGCAGCGCCCGACGGCTATACGCTGCTCGCGTCGTCGAGCGGGCCGATCTCGATCATGCCGAACCTGCAGAAGGTGCCGTACGACACGCTCAAGGACCTGGCTTCGATCAGCGTGATCGCGGCGGTGCCGTTCGCGCTCGTCACGCACCCGTCGTTTCCGGCCGCGAATGCGAAGGAGTTCGTCGCGCTGGTGCGCGCGAACCCCGACAAGTACACGTTCTCTTCGTCGGGAACCGGCGCGACCGCGCACCTGTTTTCGGAGCTGTTCAATACGATGGCGCACCTGAAGGCTCGCCACGTGCCGTACAAGGGCAGCGCCCCCGCGCTGACCGATGTGATCAACGGCCAGATCTCCTACACGATCGAAACCGTCGCCGCGACGGTCGGCCACATCAAGTCGGGGCGGCTCAAGACCTACGGCGTCTCCACGGCGCGGCGCACCGCGGCAATGCCCGACGTGCCTCCGCTCGCCGAAGTCGCGGATCTGCCCGGCTACGATGCAGCCGCCTGGATCGGCTACTCGGCTCCGGCGGGGACTGCGCGCGAAATTCTCGTGCGCCTGTCCGGCGAGATTCAAAAGGCGCTGCAGGCGCCCGATCTCAGGGAGCGATACCTTCCGCTCGGGCTCGAGCCCGTCTCGAGCTCGCCGGACGAGATGGCAAGCTTCATGAAGCGCGAGCAGGAGCGCTACGGCTCTATCATCCGCAACGCGAACATCAAGATCGAGCAGTAAGAATAGGGACGTACCCGATATTCAACAGATCGAAAAAATGGGGTACGTCCCCAGTCATTTCCAGCGCGGATAGACTTTCCGCGCATTGCGCTCGAAGATCTTCAGCTTGTCGGCGGCGCTGAGCGCAGCCGAGTCGATGTAGCGCCGCGTGTCGTCGAACGGATGCCCGGTCTCCGGATCGATGCCGCGCACCGCGCCGACCATCTCCGAAGCGAAGAGAATGTTGTCGGCCGGGATCACCTTGAGCAGCAGATCGATCCCCGCCTGGTGGTAGACGCACGTGTCGAAGAAAACGTTGTGCAGCAGCAGCTCCTGGAGCGGCGGGCGCTTCATGTCCTGGGCGAGGCCGCGGTAGCGCCCCCAGTGGTACGGCACGGCGCCGCCGCCATGCGGGATCACGAAGCGCAGCGTCGGGAAGTCCGTGAACAGGTCCGAAGCGAGGAACTGCATGAACGCCGTCGTATCGCCGTTGATGTAATGCGCGCCGGTGGCATGGAAGTTCGGATTGCACGATCCGCTCACGTGCACCATCGCCGGCACGTCGAGCTCGACCATCTTCTCGTAGAGCGGGTACCACCAGCGATCGGTGAGCGGCGGATCCTTCCAGTAGCCGCCGGACGGGTCGGGGTTCAGGTTGCAGCCGATGAAGCCGAGCTCGCGCACGCAGCGCTCCAGCTCCGCGATGCAGTTCTGCGGCGGTACACCGGGCGACTGCGGCAGCTGGCACACGGCTGCGAAGTTCTTCGGATAAAGCGAGCAGCAGCGATGGATCAGATCGTTGCACACGCGTGACCAGGCGAGGCTCGTCTGGGCGTCGCCGACGTGATGCTCCATCGCGATCGCGCGCGGCGAGAAGAACGTCACATCGCTGCCGCGCTCGCGCTGCAGCCTGAGCTGCGCGGCTTCGAGGCTGTCGCGGACCTGGTCGTCGCTGATTCTCAGTTCGGACGCCCGGCCCGCGACCTGCGCCTGGCGCCAGGCGCCGAGCTCGCCGGGGGCGGTGGTGTAGTGGCCGTGACAATCGACGATCATCGCAGGAGCTCCTCGACGCTGAAGCGGTGGGGGATCATGTGCTGGCGGTAGACGCAGTCGATCGCGGCTTCGAGGTTACGCCGGTTTTCTTCGAGGCCGAACGGATTCATCGGCGGACTTCCCGCCGCCTGCCGGCTCTCGAGGAGCAGCCGGTACACTTCTTCGGCCCGGTCGCAATTCTGTTTCACCGCGACCATGTGGTTGATCTGGATGGCGCCGTGTTTTTTCTTCCAGGATTCGCCGGCCGCTGCGGGGTCGGGAATGAGCGTGCGGATCCGCGCGTCTTTCGGCGCTTCGCCGACGATCGCCGCGTCGAGCTCGCCCGCAAGCAGCATCGCAGTGATGTCCTTGCCGGCGCTCGCGCGCTCGACGTTCGACGGATCGCGAAACTCCGCGACATGCGGCTCTTCGAACGTCACCCAGCGAACGCGCGCCAGGTCGACGCCGTAGTCCTCGGCGAGAATCCCGCGGATCCACGTGGCGGTCGTCACGGAGTAGGAACGCTGTCCCACGCGGCGACCCTCCAGCCCGCCGGGATCCAACGGTCCTCGTTCGGCGTTGTAGACGATGAACGGATGCTGGAAGCGTGCGGTGAGCACCGCCGGGAGAAGCTTGAGCGGTTTGCCATGCGCCTTGGCGAGCAGGAACGTCATGATCGCCAGCTCGGCGACATCGAATTCCAGGTCGCGCACCACGCGCTTGAACGCGGTGTGCGGCACCTTGACGTCGGCGAAGTCGAAGGCCAGGCCACCGGTCGCGATGCGGCCATGCTTGAGCGCCTCGGTCACCGGGTGATCGCCGAGGAGCGCTTTCAGGCGACGCGTACTCACTTGCCCTCAATCGGCCTTGATGTTCGCCGTGCGCACTACCTTGCTCCAGCGCTCCTGCTCCTTGCGGATGAAGGCGGCGTATTCGGACGGGCTCGAGCCGATTGCATCGGCATCGTCCGCGGCGAATCGCTCGTGCACCTTCGGGCTCTTCGCCGCCTTTGCGGCTTCCGACGCAAGGCGCTGGATCACCGCAGCGGGCGTGCGCGCCGGCGCGTTCAGGCCGTACCACTGCGAGGTCTCGAATCCGGGATACCCCTGTTCGGCGACCGTCGGAACATCGGGCAGCGAGGCGAGCCGCTTTGCGGTGCCGACCGCAATCACCCGCAGCTTGCCGCTTTTCACATGCGGCATCAGCGGCGGCGTGCCTGCCGACGCAGCTTGTGTGCGCCCGGCGACGAGGTCAGTCAGATTCGGGCCGGTGCCCTTGTATGGCACGTGGACGATATCGATGCCGGTTGCCTGCTTCAGATACTCCATCGCGAGGTGCCCGGCCGAGCCGTTGCCCGCGCTGCCGTAGTACAGCTTGCCAGGCTCCTTCTTCGCGAGCGCGACGAATTCGCGCAGGTCCTTCGCTGGCACGTCGGCGTGAACGACGAAGATCGCGGGGACTGTCGCGAGCAGCGACACCGCTGCGAAGTCCTTGTCGACGTCGTACGGCAGCTTCGAATACATGTACGGATTCACCGCCAGGCTGCCGATGTGGCCGATGATCAGTGTGTAGCCGTCGGGATCCGAGCGCGCAACCTCGTGCATGGCGACGTTGCCGCCGCCGCCCGGCTTGTTCTCCACGACGATGGGCTGGCCGAGGCCCTTCTCCATTTCCGCCGCGAGCGTCCGCGCGACGATCGACGAGCTGCCGCCCGGCGCGAACGGCACCACGAGGCGAATCGGTTTCGTCGGCCAGCTCTGCGCGTGCGCCGGTACCGCGACAAGCACGCACGCTGCGATCAGCAATCGTCCGAGTTGCCTGATGCAGTTTTGCACGCAGGAAGTATACCGGCGACAGCCTGCGAGGCCAGCGCTGGCACGGGATATGCTTTTCCCCTGGTTATGTTTGGCAACGAAAGAGGAAAGTCATAAGAAAACAATGTTAAGCGCGGAAGCGGCCTTGAGTCTCAAGCACGGCAATTCTTGCAATAGGTTTGTTCCGCGCGAGATTTCCCCAACGGATGCGAAGTGGGTGTTCCGGCGCAGTTGGGGAAGGATTTGGCGGAGGGGTCGCATCAAGTAGTCGCAAATG